>JAHWKH010000070.1 GCA_019347995.1 Gemmatimonadota bacterium
CACGACAACGCAGACAAGACATGGATGCCGCTCAACAACCTCAAGCCGATCGACACCGAAATCCCGTCCGTAAAGGGGGCGCGCTGAATGCTCGATGAATCACTGGTGCCCGACCAGCGCCGCCAGACGATGTGGGCTCTGCGTCGGGATGTCTATCCCCGGATCGCGGAGATCGCTCGTCGCGGTGTCACGGACGCGCAAGCGAGGGAGCTGAGTCGAAAGGCGGCGGTACGCCAGGAGAACGAGGCGGGTGTGATCGCGGTCGTCGCCGTCGCCCGGCGAACCAGCGACGTGGACGCCCTCGCCGTGGCCCTCCTCGTGGTGGGCGCGGTGGTGGCCCTGACCGGCTGGGTGGGTGTGGCGTGGCGCGTCTCTCCCTTGGCGTTGGAGGACCAGGCGTTGTGGCGAGGCGCCACCTCGCTCACCTACGCCAACGCCGCTGGGGCGCGGAACGTGACGCGGCGCGGGCCGATGGAGGGCGCCGGCACCCGCGAGGAACTCGACCGCTTCATTGCCGAGACGGAGCGGCGGGCGTGACCGCAGTGTCGCTGGGCCGGCTCGCGGAGCTCAGGCGGCGCGGCACCCCGCGCGGTGTCGCGTCGGTCTGTTCGGCGCATCCGGTGGTCCTGCGCGCGGCCCTGCGCGAGGACCCGCTGGACCGGACGGACTGAGCGGGGAGAGGTACGCTTCGGGCCCCCCCGCGCTCCCTTCGTAAAGTGGCGGGAGGGTCCGAGCTCCTGGCTGGCGGCCCCGTCGGACCGCGGCCTACCTTCCCCGCGCCCTCCCCATCGTCACGTCGAGGTCCATGACCCGCGCCGCCGTCACCGCCGTATTCCTGCTGGTCGCCGCACTGGTGGTCTTCATCGCGTTCGAGGTGGGCGTCGCCACGGGGACCGGGGAGCTCCTTCTCAACCTCGGCGTGGAGATCATGGGCATCGTGCTCACGGTGGCCGTGGTGGAGTGGTTCTTCGAGCGGCGCCGCCTCCAGTCCAACGCCCGCCAGGTGGCCTGGCACACCCTCCATGCGGTGGAGCACGCCGTGTGGGTGTGGCAGGGGGGGCCCAGGGAGCTGGAGACGGACGAGCTGCTCGGGCTCCTCCACGCGGTCGGCGACGACGATCCCGTGGCCGAATTCACCGAAGCGCTCCTGTTCAACCTGGGGACCCGCAGCAAGCAGATGCTGCACCGGGACCTGGAGACCGTGGAGGCGCTTCCCGGACTGATGAGTGCCCTCGAGGAGCTGGCCCGGCTCAACGCCATCCGCGAGGGCCGCACCCCCATGCGTCCCGAGAAGGTGGCGTCGATCCTGGAGGACGCGGTCCTGGTGCTGGCGAAGGTGCTGGGGCTACCCCGGGAGCGGATGCCGGCCAGCCTCATCCGCTACCGGGATCCCTCCCGGGACGCCCAGGCCGAACGGCACTTCGGGGTGGGATCGGGTCAGGGCGAGCGGACGCATCGCTCCGTGGTCCCGATGCCGTCGATCCGGCGCGCGCCGGGCGAGTGAGCCGCCGGGGGGCGCCCAGGTGGCGGCGGCCCGGGGATGCGGCCGGGCCTGCGATCCCGCGATTCGGCCCCGCGAGAGGCGCGGGCGCCGCTAGCGGGCGTCGCCGATCTCGCGGGGCAGCGAGCGCTCGCCTTCCTGGTCCTGATAGCCCACGAAGTGCCGCAGCTTGCTGAGATAGAAGGAGAGCAGCCCTCCCAGGGCGAAGAACACGCCTCCCAGGACGAGCGCGCCAGGCTGCCTCGCCACCCACCAGGTCAGCAGCTCCCAGGCGGCGAAGCCGAAGCAGAAGGCGATGGCGGTCCCGATCAGGACCCGGTGGAAGCCGATGAGGGACATACGCAGCTCACCCGTGAATGGCGGCCGGAAGGGGATGGTACAGGGGCAGGACATGATAGAGGATGATCATGCCCGTGACCATCAGCGTCGCCAGCACCAGGCCGGCCACGAAGAGCCCGGTGAGGATCTTCGAGTCGAACTTGAGGTGCATGAAGAACATCACGACCAGGGCGAACTTGGCCGCCGAGAGGATGAGCATGAACGGGGCCTCGAACGAGCCCAGGTCCATGTAGAAGGCCGCCACCTCCATGGCCGTGAGGATCCCCAGGATCCCGCCGATCATCCAGTAGAACCCGACCGAGGCGTGTCCGCCGTGGCCGTGCTCGCCGTGGGCGTGCTGCTCCGGGTGCGTGTCGGTGGCCATGTCCGCTCCTACTGGATCAGGTAGACGAGCACGAAGATCACGATCCAGACGATATCGACGAAGTGCCAGTACAGGCCGGCGATCTCGACGGACAGGGCCCGGCTCGGAGGCAGCTTGTCGCGCAGCGCCATGACGAACAGGGTGATCATCCAGATGATCCCCACCGTCACGTGGGCGCCGTGGAAGCCCGTCAGCACGAAGAACGACGAGCCGAACAGGTTCTGCTGGAGCGTGAGGCCGTGGTGGACGAACTCCCAGAACTCGTAGACCTGCGCGCCCAGGAAGATGAGCCCCATGACGATCACGCCGCCCAGCCAGAACAGCGTGAGCTTCTTGCTGGCCCGCTGCACGCCGTCCAGCGCCAGCACCATGGACAGCGAGCTCATGAGGAGCACGAAGGTGCTGAACGTGGTCAGCGGGATGTTCAGGATCTCCTGCGTGTACGGCCCCTCGACGCTGCGACCCTTGTACACCATGTAGGTCGTGATCAGCGAGCCGAAGAAGAGGCACTCCGAGCCCAGGAAGGCCCAGAAGCCCACCTTCCACGAAGGGATCCCCGTCGCGGTGTAGTGGTGGTCGTCGTGCGACGCGGCGAGTGCCTCAGCCATGGTCCACCCCCCGCGCGGTCTTCCGTGCGAACGGGTCCTCGAACGCCCATCCATAGACGCAGAAGGCCGTGAAGGCGAGCCCGATGAGGGGCACCCACCAGACGCCCGTCATGAGGAGCCCCCAGGTCAGCGCGACGCCCGCCCCCACGAGGATGGGCCAGAACGAGGGATTGGGCATCTCCGGCTCGCGCTCGGGGTGCGCCAGCGTCACGGCCTCGATCTCGCGCCGCTCGCTCTCGTTCCAGAGGGGCTCCCGCGTGCGGACCGTGGGCAGCGCCGGAAAGTTGTAGTGGTGGGGCGGCGACGGGATCGACCACTCCAGGTGCGGCGCGCCCCACGGGTTCGGCGGCGCCTTCTCACCCTTGCGGGCACTGTGGATCATGTTCCACACCCAGACGATCGCCGCGAGCCCGAAGATGAAGCCGCCGACGGTGGACATCTGGTTGAAGGACGCCACCCCGAGCTCCTCGCTGTACGTCCACGTCCGCCGCGGCATGCCGTACAGCCCCGAGAAGTGCATGGGGAAGAAGAGCAGGTTGAAGCCCACCATGGACGTCCAGAAGTGCACCTTGCCCAGGAACTCGTTGGGCATGCGGCCGGTGACCTTGGGGAACCAGTAGTAGAAGCCGGCGAAGATCCCCATCATGACGCCGCCCACGATGACGTAGTGGAAATGGGCGACGACGAAGTAGGTGTCGTGCTGCTGCAGGTCCACGGGGGCGGACGCGTGCATGACCCCCGTGACGCCTCCGATGGTGAACACCGCGACGAGCCCGATGGAGAAGAGCTGCGCGGTGGTGAACCATATTCGCCCGCCCCACATCGTCGCGATCCAGTTGAAGATCTTCACGCCCGTGGGAATGGCGATGATCATCGTGCTGGCCACGAAGAACGAGTCGGCGATGGGGCCCATGCCGCTGGTGAACATGTGGTGGCTCCACACGCCCCAGCCGATGAAGCCGATGAGCACGCCCGCGTACACCATCACCGGGTAGCCGAAGAGCGGCTTGCGCGAGAACGTGGGGATGACGTCGGAGATGATCCCGAACGCGGGCAGGATGAGGATGTAGACCTCGGGATGCCCGAAGATCCAGAAAAGGTGCTGGTAGAGGACGGGGTCGCCGCCCGCGGCCGGCACGAAGAAGTTGGTGCCGAAGAAGCGGTCGAAGGCCAGGAGGATGAGGGCCACGGCGATGACGGGCAGCGCCGTGATCAGGAGGAAGCTGGTGACGAACGTCATCCACGTGAACAGGGGCATGCGCATCATCTTCATGCCCGGGGCCCGCAGGTTCACGATGGTGGTGATGAAGTTCACCCCACCGAGGATCGACGCCACGCCGAGGATCGACAGCCCCAGCACCCAGAAGTCCACGTTCAGCCCGGGAGAGAACTGCGTGGACGTGATGTTGGCGTATCCGACCCAGCTCCGGTTCGGCGCCGCGCCGAAGAACCAGCTCGCGTTGAGGAAGAGGCCGCCGAAGAGGAAGATCCAGTAGGACAGCGCGTTGAGGCGGGGGAAGGCCACGTCGCGCGCGCCGATCTGGAGCGGCACCACGTAGTTGAAGAACGCCACCGCCATGGGCATGGCCACCAGGAAGATCATGGTGGTGCCGTGCATGGTGAACAGCTGGTTGTAGAACTCGGCCGAGACGATGGCCTGCTCCGGGACCCAGAGCTGGAGCCGGATGATCAGCGCCTCGATGCCTCCCACGAAGAACCACACCAGGGAGGTGATGAAGTAGAGGATACCGATCCGCTTGTGATCGACCGTCGTGATCCAGCTCCACAGCCCGGTCTCCTGGGTGTGGGCCGGATGCTCGACGCTCGCCGCGCCGTGGGCCGTCGTCTCTGCTAGCGCCATTCTCGTCTATTCCCCGTCACGCGCGGTCCGCGTCGATGTGTCTATCGGAGGCTCGCCAGGTAGGCCGCCACGGCCTCCACCTGGTCCTCGCTCAGGTTGGTCGGGGGCCAGTCGCCACCGGCCTCGGCCACGCCCGGCATCAGCGCGCCCGGCTTCACCGCGGTGGGGGAGACGATCCAGCGCACCAGGTTCTCCTGGGTGTTCTCCAGCCACCCGGCGGCGATGGTGCTCCGCCGGCCCATGAGCGTGAGGTTCGGCGCGATCACGCCCTGGGCGTTGGTGCCCTCGATGGCGTGGCAGGCGATGCAGGTGGAGGCGTGGAAGATCTCCCGGCCCTCGGCAACGAGATCGGGCTCCGAGGCCACGGCACCGCCCGGCTGCTGGAGCTGCGGGCTCGTCTGCTCCTCGCCGGCCGGCGCCTCCTCCGGGGCCGTGGGGGGAACCTCCTCGGCCGCCGCCGTGTCCGCGCCGGCCTGCCAGTCCCGCAGCCAGCCCTGGAAGCTCTCCTCGCTCTCGGCGACGACCCGCATCGCCATGAGCGCGTGGGAGTCGCCGCAGAACTCGGCGCACTGGCCCATGTAGGTGCCCGGCTCGTGGACGGTGAAATGGAGCCAGGTGTAGAACGACTCACGGCCCTCGGGCAGTGCCACCAGGGGATTCACGTCGCGCTTGCCGCCGATCTGCGGCACCCAGAACGAGTGGATCACGTCCGCCGAATGCATGCGCAGAGACACCGGCACGCCCACGGGCAGGTGGAGCTCGTTGGCCGTCACCACCCCGTCCGGATAGCGGACCTCCCACCAGAACTGGTGCCCCACCACGTCGATGACGTAGCTGTCCTCGTCGGCCCCCTGCTGGGTGGCGAACACCGCCTGGATGGTGGGGATGGCGATGGCGACGACGATGAGGGCCGGGGCGATGGTCCAGCCGATCTCGAGCCCGAGATGCCCGTGGGTCTGCTTCGGCTCCGGCGCGCCGGGCCGGTCCCGGAACTTCACCAGCGTGACGGCCAGCGCGATCCATACCACCGCCGTGACCACGATGCTCCACCAGAAGACATCGACGTAGAGCCCGTGGATGATCTCGGCGAAGTCGCTGACCGGGGCGATGCTGGACTGCGGATACTCGCCGGCACAGCCGGTCAGGAGCGGCGCCAGGACGAGCGACAGAAGGCCTCTGGAGAGCCTCATCTCGGATATTTCATGCGGTATCGACCGCGCCGCAGCGGTGCCGTCAGCCCAGCGACGAGAGGACGATCGCCTCGTCGACGAGCATCACCGGAATGTCGTCCCGAACGGGATACAGCACCTCGCCGTCCTCACGGACCAGACCGCCATCGAGGCGCTCCGTCACCACGTCCCCGCCCCTGTTCGTCACGGTGCCGTTCCCGATGGCGGCATTCAACCGATCTACCAGCTCGGGCTCGGCCTCGCGGACGGGCTGCTTGGTGTCCGGACAGACCAGGATCTCGAGGAGCTGGGGATCCACCACTGCGTCGTGTCTCGTTCTCGGTTTGCGGCCCCTTCGGGGACCATGCCTGCGCGAGCACCGGCTTGCCGGGGCCCGCTCTCCGCGTTCCCTTTCTCCTCGCCGGTGATCGCGCCCGGCGAGCCGCCGAACCGGCGGGGTTGGAGCATGATAACCTATCAGCCTTCCATTTCCAGGGCCATGCGAATCCGGAAGGCGCCAGCGCCCCGGACGATGCGCCGCAGGAGGGTCCATGAGAACGAGGAACGCACGAGGTGTGGCCGTGGTCGCGGCCGCGGTGGCCTTCGCCCTGGCCTGCGACGTCGGGGCTCCGCCCGGCGGTGAGGGACAGGAGGCGGGAAGCGTGGCGCAGGACGCGGGGCCGCGGCCTCCGGCCGACCGGGCCTGGGTGATCTTCGGGGCCGACACGGTGACGGCCGAGGTCGCCCGCTCGGCGGAGGAGCGGAGCCAGGGACTCATGTACAGGGAGGACCTGCCGGAGGGAACGGGGATGCTCTTCGTCTTCCCGGACGAAGCCAGCCGCGGCTTCTGGATGGCCAATACGTACATCCCGCTGGACATCGCCTACATCGACTCGACGCTGCGCATCGTGGACATCCAGCAGATGGAGCCCGAGGTCACCGACACCTACGACTCGGCGGCGCCGGCCATGTTCGCGCTGGAGGTGCCCCAGGGGTGGTTCGAGGCCCGGGGAATCGGCGTGGGGGACGTGGCCGAGATCGTATTCGGCGTGCAGCGCTGAAGCCCCACCGGCAGGGCGCGCCCGGCCGTCGCGGGACGCCACCGACCCGGCGGGGCGCTACGTTCGCTCCAGCACCTCGGCGAGCGCCGCCACGTCGCCCTCGTCGTTGTAGACGTTGGGGCTCACGCGCAGCGCCGTGCCTCTCAGCGACGCCACCACGCCGGCCCGGTCGAGCTCGGCCTTGAGGTCGGCGAGCTCCACGTCGGGGCGCATGCGGATGCCGAAGAGATGCTGCCCGCGCCATGCGTCCTCCTCCACGGAGAAGCCGCGGCGGCCCACCACCTCGAGCAGTCCGGCGGTCAGGGCCCGGCAGTAGGCCTGGACCCGCTCGGGCCGCCACTCCAGCAGCATCTCCAGCGAGCGCGTCGCCACCGGAACCAGGGTCCAGTTCGACGTCTCACCCACGTCGTAGCGGGCGGCGCCGGGACGGTACTCGTCCCGGTAGTCCACCAGGTGCTGGAAGTCGTCGCTGCCCGCGCGCCCTACCCAGGTCTCCTCCAGCGGCACGCCGTCGTCGAAGCGGGGGCCCATCCACGCCAGGGCCAGCGAGTAGGGCCCCAGGAGCCACTTGTACGTGGCGGCGACCAGCAGGTCCGGGCGCAGCTCCTCCACGTCGAAGGGGAGGGCGCCCACGGACTGGGTGCCGTCGACGACCAGGGCCGCGCCCACGTCGCGGGCCCGGGCGGCGATGGCCGCGAGATCGAAGCGCGTGCCGTCGGTCCAGTGGACGTGGGGCAGGGCCACCACCGCCGTGCGCGCGTCGATGGCGTCCAGGAAGCGCTCGTTCCAGCCCTTCCCCCGCTCCGCCCCTCCGGGCGGCCGCACGGTGACGACCTCGGCCCCGCGCTCGGACGCCACCCGGCGCCAGGCGTACACGTTTCCCGGGAACTGCTCGTGGGAGACGACGATCGTCTGACCACGCGCCACCGGCAGGTTGCGGGCGGCGATGGCGATCCCGTAGGAGGTGGACGGCAGGACCGCCACCCGGGACGGGTCGCGGCCGCCCACCAGCGCCGCGAAGCGCTCCCGCAGCAGCTCCACGCCGGAGAAGAAATCCCGCGCCGCGATGGACGTGGGGTCGCGCTTGAGACGCAGCCCCTCGACGCCAGCCTCCTCCGAGGCCCTGGGGAGGGGGCCTATGTACGCGCAATTGAGGTAGTGGAGGTCGGGCGGAAGGCTGAAGGCCTCCCGCTGGCACTCCAGCGGCCCGGTCACAGCCCCAGCCAGTAGTCCACCTTGAGGATGAAGCGGTTCTCGGCGGGGGCGTCCCAGAGGCCCGCCAGGTCGCGGCCCAGGTCGAAGTCCCCGAACGCGTCCCGGACGGACTGGCTCCGCTGCCACACCAGATAGACGGTGGACCCGGGCCGGTACTCCCACCGAAGCACGGCGTTGCCGAGCAGGGAGCGGAAGTTGAAGTCCCTGTCCCGGAAGGCGAAGTCGGGCGAGCCGTCGCCGTCGAAGTCGACGCGCTGCTGTTCCCCGTCGCCGCACAGGCGCCCGCCCACGCACCGGCCCTCGGTGGGCACCCACGTGCCGGGCACCAGGGGCTCGAACGCGTAGCTGGACGCCTCGGAGAGCTGCTTGTAGCCCACGTAGTCGCCCGACGACAGGAAGGGCTGGGCATACAGCTGGAGCGTCAGCGAGGGCGTGAAGCTCACGTTCAGGCGCGTGTCCATGGAGAGCGTGGTGCGCTCCAGGTCGGCGAACACGTAGCGGTGGCCGAACGTGGGCGCGTACGGAAGCACCGCGGCCCTGGTGACGTACTGGGCGCCGTCGCTCTGCCAGGAGAAGCGCGGGTTGAGCTGGATCTGCACGCGGGGGGTGGGGCGCATGCTCAGCTGGCCCGAGACCCCGTATTCGTCGCCCGCGCCCTCGCGCCCCTGACGCGTGTTGAGGCCGAACTCGTAGTTTACGGCCTCGCGGCGATCCGTGTTCACGCTGACGCGGCCGTTCCAGTTGCCCGGGTCCTTCATGATGGGCCCGCCGCGCGTCGCGGAGCGGCTCCAGGAGTCGGGGCTCCAGGAGAGGTTGCCGTTGGCCTCCCAGTAGTTCAGGAACGTGAAGCGCGTATTGAGGTTGAAGCTGCCCCGCATGTGCGCGCCGCTCCACGAGCCCCACGACATGGCGTCGTCCAGGGCCTCGTGGCTCCAGTTGTGGAACGTGGAGAAGTTGACGTTGAACTGGCGGAAAAGGTGGCCGGGGTTGATCTCGCGGTAGCCCACCCGGAACCCGCCGTCGAGGCGCTCGGCGGTCTGGGAGAACCCCACGTCGTTGATCTCGAAGCCCTTCGTCAGCTCCGCCGCCCAGACGGACCACGTCCAGTG
>JAHWKH010000071.1 GCA_019347995.1 Gemmatimonadota bacterium
CGCAACGCCGAGGGTCGTGCCGGCGCCCGGCTCGGCGCACTCGTCGGCGCACGCGTCAGCGGCGTCGAGGCGCGCGGCAAGCACCTGCTGATCGCCTTCGACAACGGCCTGACGCTGCACACTCACCTCGCGCTCCACGGCAGCTAGCACCGTTACCGGCGCGGCGAGCCGTGGCGCCGGCCGCCGACGCGCCGGTCAGCGCTCGTCGAGACGGACGACACGGTGGCGGTCGCCTTCGACGCGCCCACCGTCGAGCTGCTCGACAGCCGAGCGGTGGCGCTCCATCCGCGCCTGCGCCAGCTGGGGCCGGACGCCGCCGCCGCCGACTTCGACGTCGTCGCGGCGGTGGCCGACACGGCTGCGCTCCACCCCAGAGAGGTGGTCCAGGTCTTCAAGGCGGCGGTTCTCGCCGCCTCGGGGGCGGACCTCGCCGACGATGCCGCCGTCCCGTGCATCGACTGGCACGGCGGCCCGCCGGCGCCCTCGCCGAGCTCGGCGGGAGTGGAGGGACGGACGACGATCACCTCGTCGCCCCGTGCCCGCAGGCGCGCGACGGCGTCCAGCAGGCGCTCCCCGTCGTCGTCCTCGAGGCAGTCGGAGACGAGCACGATCCGGCCCCGGCGGCGGAGGAAGCCCCCCACCTCGTCGAGGGAGCCCGACGCGGAGCCGTCACCCCCCGACTCCAGGCGCTCGAGGGCGAGGAGGAGCTGGTGGAGGTGGCCCGGTCGGTTCCGCGAGGGAAGATGGAACGCGGTGCGGCTCCCGAAGGAGGCGAGGCCGACCGCGTCGCCGGCCCGCAGCATGAGGTGCGCGAGGGCCGCCGCCACGAACTGGCCATAGCGGAGCTTGGTCACGGCGCCGTCGCCGGCGAAATCCATGGAGCGGGATGCGTCCACCAGGAGGAACGACTGGAGGTTCGATCTCTCTTCGAAGAGCCGCACGTGGAGACGGTCCGTCCGCCCGTACAGGCGCCAGTCGAGCCGGCGGACGTCGTCGCCCTGCTGATACACCCGATGGCGGGAGAAGTCCTCGCCGGAACCCAGGAAGGGAGAGCGGTGCAGCCCACCCACGAAGCCGCGCACGACGATGCGCGCCACCATCTCCAGGCTTCCCATGCCCTCCAGCACCTCCGGAGGGAGGAGGTCGCCGGCGGAGGATCCAGACGGGGGAGGAGCCTCGGACCCGGGGCTCATGGGACGGCCGCTCCGCGCGTTCTCAGAGCAGCCCGCTGCGCGGCGGCTCGACGCCGGAGAGGAGGGCGCCCACCAGGTCGTCCGGCGTGCGTCCGTCGGCCTCGGCCTGGAAGTTCAGCAGGAGCCGATGCCGGAGAACGGCGGGGGCGACCCCCGCCAGGTCCTCCGGGGCCACGTGGAGACGGCCCCGCAGCAGCGCCCGGGCCTTCCCGCACAGCACGAGGGCCTGCCCGGCGCGGGGGCCCGCGCCCCAGCGGCCCCAGCGGTCCGCCGCGTCGATGGCGTCGGGGGTGCCGGGCCGCGAGCCCCTCACCAGCCGCGTAGCGTAGCGGAGGATGGCGTCGGAGGCCGCCACGCCCCGGACCAGGGTCTGGAGCTCCAGCACCTCCTCGCCGCCCAGGACGGGGGTGATCTCGGGGACCTCCGTGCCGGTGGTGACGCGCAGGACCTCCACCTCCTCCGCGTCGTCCGGATAGCCCATGCTGATCTTCAGCATGAAGCGGTCGAGCTGGGCCTCGGGGAGCGGGTACGTGCCTTCCTGCTCGATGGGGTTCTGGGTGGCCAGCACGAAGAACGGGCGGGGCAGCTCGAGGTCCTCGCCCCCCGCCGTGACGCGTCCTTCCTGCATGGCCTCGAGGAGCGCGGCCTGGGTCTTCGGAGGCGCGCGGTTGATCTCGTCCGCCAGCAGGATCTGGGTGAAGACCGGTCCGTGCAGGAAGCGCACGGCGCGCCGGCCCGTGGTCCGGTCCTCCTCGATGACCTCGGTGCCGGTGATGTCGCCCGGCATGAGGTCGGGCGTGAACTGGACTCTCCGGAACTCGAGGCTGAGGCCTTCGGCCAGCGTCCGCACCAGGAGCGTCTTGGCGAGGCCGGGGACGCCCTCCAGCAGGCCGTGGCCGCCGGTGAGCAGACAGAGGAGCACCTCCTCCACCGCCGACTCCTGGCCCACCACGCGCTTGGCGATCTCGCCGCGCAGGGCGTCGAGCCGTGCGGTCAGGTGCTCGATGCGATCCTCGATCGGATGCGTGGTCGACGATTCCATGCGCTCCGTCCGCTCGGCTCGCCAGACATCCCTACTGGGGCGATGCCACGCTCTCCAGCACGGCCTGCTCCGGAGGCGTGGCGGTGGTCGGCTTGTCGCCCGCGAAGCCGAAGGCGTTGAAGACCAGGGCGGCCACGGCGCCGCCGGCGAGGTTGGCCACCAGGAAGATCCAGAGGTCGGCCGGCAGCACGAGCTGCATGAGCACCGCCCCCACCGCGACGGCGGGATTGAACGCCGCGCCCGAGACCCCGCCCACGGCATAGGCGCCGGCCAGCACCGTGCCGCCGATGGCGAGGCCGAAGTAGGAGTTGCCCTCCGTTCCCGGGGTCGTCGCCACGTTCAGCACCACGAACACCAGGGCGAACGTGAACAGGAACTCGGCCAGGAGCGCGGGGGCCGCCGGCAGCGCGGCCGCGGCGGGCGCGACGTCGCCCTTGAGATAGAGCACGGCGAAGGCGGCCAGGACGCCAGCGAGGATCTGGACGGCCCAGTAGCCGCCCAGCTCGGTGGCCGTGGCCTTGCCGCGCAGAAAGACGCCCAGCGTCACGGCGGGGTTCAGGTGACCCCCCGAGACATGTCCGGTCGCGTAGACCATGATCGCCAGCACGACGCCGATCGCGACGGGCGCGAGGGGGCCCGCCCCCGGCTCCAGCACCACCTGTCCGATGGTGAAGACCAGGAAGAAGGTGCCGATCGCTTCGGCAATCAGTTTCTTCGTCATGCGCCGCTCCCGTGAAGGGTTCCGTGACCCGCCATCGTACGAACAGGGACCTTCGGCGGACAGGAGTGCGGCGTCTACCCCTGCACCCACCACCCCCCTTGCACCAGGTCGCGGTACACGGTGAGGGATCGTCCGTCCTCCAGGGCCACGGCCACGTATTCCCGGGCCAGGGGCCGCCGCCACCACTCGTCGTCGATGCGCCACACCTCCCGCACCGCCTCCACCCGCCGCCAGCGCCGCCCCACCCGCACGGCCACCGGGAGCCCCCGGGCGTCGGTTCGCACGTGGCCGGGTGTGGGCTCGCCCAGAGGGCGCAGGCGCGTCTTCCGATCCTCCCTCACGTCCCCCCTCACGGATCGAACGTGAGCAGCGCGTGGCGCCGCTCCGGGATGCGCGACCAGGGATCCACCTCCACCACCCGGTAGAGGGGCGAGTGGCCCATGCGCAGCTTGAGTTCCTTCACGGCTTCCCTCAGCGAGGGCGGCACCTCGCCGTCGGTCAGCTCCCGGCCGGCCTGGGCGCGGCCGCTCTCGCTCCTGCGGTCGAAGAGCTCGGCCTGGTTCGTGGGGGGACCGAAGCGCGTGAGCTCCAGGGCCAGGGCCTCGACGGCCCGGGACGGGGGGGAGAGCCCCATGCGCGAGCGGAGCACGAAGGCCAGCCGCTCCCGGCGCGCCGTGGGCTCCTTGAGCACCGCCTCGCGGGTCCAGGAGCCCCCTCCCTCGAGGCGCGCCACCAGCCGCACCTCGCTCACGCTCCGTCCCCGCCGCGCGGGACGTGACAGCGCCCGCTCCAGAAGGCGGTCCAGGGCCCCGTGCAGGGGCTCCACCTGACCCACGGGGGCGGGGAAGTCCAGGGCGGCCCGGATGGGGCGGGGCCGGTGCCACGGCCGCACCGGATCGATCCTCTGGCCCGTGGCCCACGCCCGCGCCTTCCGTCCGTCGTCGCCGAACTGCCCCACCAGGGCCGGCTCGGGCAGGCGGGCCAGCTCGCCCAGGGTGCGCACGTCCAGCCGCTCCAGGCGCTCGAGCATGGAGGGGTCCACGGGCAGCGCCGTCACCGGCCGCCCGGCCAGGAAGCGCACCAGCGCCTCCTCGGCCACCACCAGGGGCTCGCCCGGCCGCGCCGAGGCGGCCGCCACCCAGGCGGCCAGCTTGCCCGGAGCGAAGCCGGCCCGGGTGGACGCCACCAGCGGGGCGGGGAAGACCTGGAACAGGGAGCGCAGGGCCCGGCGCGCCTGGTTGAGGGGAGAGCCGTAGAGGCGGGCCAGGCCGTCCATGCCCAGGAATACCCGTCCACGGCCCGCCGGCTCGACCACGGGCGAGAGCTCGGCCAGCACCTCCAGCAGGGTTTCGTGGGAGGCGTCGTAATGGGCCGGATCGGGCTCCAGGAGGGTGAGGGCCGGGCACAGGGCCACCGCCTGCGAGACGAGCTGCCCCGGACGCACACCGGCGTCATGGGCGCGCTCCGACACCTGCCACACCGTGCGACGCACGCCTCCCTCGGCGGAGAGGAGGGCCACGGAGGTCGCGTCGAGCTCGGGGCTCCGCACCAGCTCCAGGCGGAGCTCGAAGGTGGGGAGCCACAGGCAGAGCGCCTGGCGGGAGCCGCTGCGCAGAGGCCCCCGGGGATCCCGGGCTCCCTCCCCGTACTCCGGAGGGACCACGGCGTCGTGGCCGCCGGCGTAGCGGGAGGAGGAGCGTGTGTGGGGGGTCTGGGAGCGGCCCCCCGGAAGGGTTTCGGACATGCTGTGACCCCGCGGAGACGAAGCCGCCGCCTCCTTCGTCACGGGGCGCCGGCCGTACCGAATGAACACCGAAACCGAAGATAGTCCGAAGGAGCGGGGCGGGCAATCCGGACGACGGGACTTGGAAGAGGGTGGGGGTAGGCCCTACCATGGTTCTGGACGCCTTCTCTTCGTCCGCCCCCACGCCACTCCCGAGGAGCAACCCATGGGCTCGTGGATTCCCCTGATCCTGATCGCCGTGCTGGTGATCTACCTGGTCGGCATCTACAACCGCCTGGTAGGCCTCCGGAACCGGTACAAGAACGCGTTCGCGCAGATCGACGTGCAGCTCAAGCGCCGCTACGACCTGATCCCGAACCTGGTCGAGGTAGCCAAGGGCTACATGACCCACGAGCGCGAGACGCTGGAGGCGGTCATCGCCGCCCGCAACCAGGCCCGCAACGTGGAGGAGCGCGCCGCCGCCGACCCCGGCGATCCCAAGGCCCTGGGCGAGCTCATGGCGGCCGAGGGCGCGCTCACCGGCACGCTGGGACGCCTCTTCGCCCTCTCCGAGGCCTATCCGGACCTGAAGGCCAACCAGAACATGCAGCAGCTCCAGGAGGAGCTCGCCTCCACGGAGAACCGCGTCGCCTTCGCGCGCCAGGCCTACAACGACGCGGTGATGCAGTACAACACCTACCGCGAGAGCTTCCCGCAGAACCAGATCTCCGGCGCCTTCGGCTTCCAGCCCGCGGCCCAGTTCGAGATCGAGGTGGAGGCCGAGCGGGAGGCCCCCAGGGTCTCCTTCGACTGACCCCCTCCCACCGCGGACGGGCCCCCGGGGCGTGACGCTCCGGGGCCCTCCCCATCGGGCTCCATGGACTTCTTCGATCAGCAGGAGCGCGCCCGGAAGAGCTCGGGCCGCCTCGTCCTCCTCTTTGCCCTGGCCGTGGCGGGGATGATCGCCGTCGTCTACCTGGCCGTCCTCGCCGCCTTCGCGGCCGAGGGCGGCCTGGCGCTGGCGGAGACGGGGATCTGGGTCCCCGAGATCTTCGCCGCGGTCGCCCTGGGCGTGGTCGGCGTGGTGGGCGCGGGCTCGGCGTGGAAGACGGCCCAGCTCAGGGGCGGGGGCGAGGTGGTGGCGAAGCGCATGGGCGGCCGCCGCCTGGACCCGGGCACCAGGGACTGGAAGGAGAGGCGGCTCCTCAACGTGGTGGAGGAGATGGCCATCGCGTCGGGCACTCCCGTGCCCGCGGTCTTCCTGATGGAGGACGAGGAGGGCATCAACGCCTTCGCCGCCGGCCACGCCGAGGGCGACGCGGTCGTCGGCATCACGCGCGGCGCCATGGAGAAGCTCTCCAGGGAGGAGCTCCAGGGCGTCGTCGCCCACGAGTTCAGCCACATCCTGAACGGGGACATGCGGCTGAACCTCCGCCTCATGGGCATCCTCCACGGCATCCTCCTCCTGGGCATCATCGGCCGCGTGATGCTCCACGGCGGGGGAGGGCGCCGGCGCCGCTCCGGCAAGGGTGGCGGGGGCGGGGGGATCGTCTTCATCGGGCTGGCCCTCTTCCTGGTGGGCTACATCGGGACCTTCTTCGGCGGCCTGATCAAGGCCGCGGTGTCGCGGCAGCGCGAGTACCTGGCCGACGCGTCGGCCGTCCAGTTCACCCGCGATCCGTCGGGCATCGGAGGGGCGCTCAGGAAGATCGGGGGGCTGGATCGCGGCTCGCGCCTGGAGGCCGCCTACGCCTCCGAGGCCAGCCACATGCTCTTCGGCCAGGGCCTCAAGCGCCTATCGGGCCTGCTGTCCACCCACCCCCCCCTCGCGGAGCGCATCCGGCGCATCGACCCGGGCTTCGAGGGACGCTTCGAGCCCGTGCCCCCGGACTACGTGGCGCCCCCGGAGCCCGAGCTGGCGGGCCTGGCGGCCGCCGGGGGAGGAGGGGCCGCGGGTGCGGTGGCCGGGTTCGCGGGCGCCGGCGCGTCGGCCGGGGAGGCTCCGGCAGGTCCCGGCTCCGTGCGCACCGGCCCGTCCGACGCCGGGGGCGCAGCGGACGCCGGCGGGTCGGACGGCCCTCCGGTGGGAGGCGTGCTGGAGCGCATCGGCAGCCCCTCGCCGGAGCACGTGGCGTACGCGCGGCGGCTCATGGCGCAGGTGCCGGAGCCCCTGAGGGAGGCCGCCCACGATCCGGTGGGCGCCCCGGCGCGGCTCCACTCACTGCTGCCGGGCCGCGACCCCGGCGGCGCAGCCCGCTCCCGCGCCCTCGAAGGACCCGGCGGAGCCGCCATCGCCGAGGCCGCGCGGCGCCTGGCCTCCGCCGTGGAGGCCCTCCCCGCCGAGGCCCGCCTGCCGCTGGTGGAAGCCGCGGCCGGGACCCTGACGGCGCTGCCGCGGGCCGAGGCCGAGCGCTTCGTGCGGGCGCTGCGGGCCTTGGCGTCGGGGGAGGACGGCCTGGCGCTGGAGGAGTGGCTCCTGGTGAGGCTGGTGGTGCGCCACCTGGAGCAGCACCTCGAGCCGGCCCGCTCCCGCTCCCGCGGCTACCGTTCCCTTCGCCCCTTCGCCGCCGAGTGCTCGGTGCTCCTGAGCGCGCTGGCCCACGCGGGTCACGCCGAGGGGGCCGGCGCCCGGGACGCGTTCGCCGCCGCGGCGGACGCGCTGGAGGCGCCGGGCCTGGAGCTCCGCTCCGCCGGGGAGGCGCGCGAGCCGCGGCTGCTGGAGGCGGCGCTGGAGACCCTGTCAGGCCTGGTGCCGCCCATGAAGAAGCGGCTCGTGCGGGCGTGCGCCACCTCCGTGGCCGCCGATCGCACGGTGACGCCCCGGGAGGCCGAGCTCTTCCGGGTGGTGGCCGACAGCCTGGGCGTGCCCGTCCCTCCCCTCCTTCCGGGACAGCGTCTGGACTGACGGGAGCGCCCCGGGGCCTCTGTCCCGGAGCCGCACGCGGACGGGAATCTCCAGTGGCGCCACGCCACGAGGAGCGCCTCCCCGGCACCCCCTCAGACGCCGGCGCCCCGGGCGGAGTCGGCGGGAACGGGCGGAGGGCCGGCCATCAGCCGCGACGCCCGCGCGTCCAGCTCCGCGAGCCCGGCCGGGTGGAGCGTGTCGGCCATGAAGTCGCCCCACGCCAGGAACCGTGGGGGCCAGGGGACGTTCGGGCGCACTGGGTAGAGGTGGACCAGCCGCGCGAGCTGCGTCTGCCCCTCCTCGGAAGCGAGGAAGTCCAGGAGCCTGCGGCCTCCCTCCCTGCGCGCCGCCCGGGCGGGAACGCCCGCCGCGGCCAGGCGCACGTGCGCTCCGGGCCCTCCCTGGTCCGGAAAGGCGACGCAGACCTCCTCCCCGCCACGCGCTTCGGGTAGCGCCCAGGGACCGAGATCGGCGGCCAGCCGATCCGTCGCCGCCAGCGTCGCGTCCGTGGCGCCGGAGCGGAGGAGGGACGCAACCCCCTCCGGCGGCGCTTCGACGGCGTTCGCGCGCACCGCCTCCAGCCACGCGGCCGCGGCCTCGTCGCCGAACTCGCCCACCCTGGACGCCAGCAGCGCCGAGAGCGCCCCTTCGTCGGGAAGGGCGAGGCGCCCCGCCCACGCGGAGTCGGCGAGGGCCGTGTACCGGTCCACGTTCGCCGCGTCCACCCGGCCGCAGGCGTAGGCCACCACCACCGCCCACTGCCCCACGCCCAGCCAGGCCCCGTCCTCGTCGCGCAGCTCGGGCGCGATGGACGTCTCCAGCCGCCGCGCGGACGTCCCGACCAGGAGCCCGCGCTCGGCCGCCTCCCGCAGCAGGACGGCGTCACGGACGAGGAGGAGGTCCGGCGCTCGAGCGTCTCCGCTCCCGTCTCCCCAGGCCAGGAGGTCCCCGGGCGCCACCTCCTCCACCGACACGGCCACGCCGGAGCGCTCGCTGAAGGGCCGGAAGATGTCCTCCGGCGTTCCCGTGAAGCCGGTGGCCCGCACGCGCAGCGTGATGGCCGCGGCCGCGGCATCCCCGTCCTCGGGAAGAGGAGCGTCCTCTTCGGTGCACGCCGCCGACGCGGCGAGCAGCAGGCCCACGGCCAGGAGCCCCCGCACCGGCGCTTCAGCCACGGCCCAGCGTCAGCACCGACCCGGTGACCACCGCGGCATCCTTCGACAGCAGGAACGCCACGACCCGCGCCACCTCCTCCGGCTGGAGCCAGCGCGACGTGTCGGCGTCGGGCATGGCCCGCCGGTTGTCCGCCGTGTCGATGGTCGTGGGCGCCACGGCGTTGACCGTGACGCCGTCGCCGGCCAGCTCCTTCGCCAGCGAGCGGGTGAGGCTCACCACCGCAGCCTTCGCCGCGGCGTAGGCCGCCATGCCGGGGCCGCCCAGGAGGCCCGGCATGGAGGCCACATGCACGATCCGCCCGCCCTCTTCCGCCTCGCGCAGGAGGGGCACCGCGGAGCGCGCCCCGAAGAAGGCCGAGGTGGCGTTGAGGGACATCATGCGATCCCACGTGGACGGATCCGTCTCGTCCACCCGTCCCGCCGCGAAGCCGCCGACGAGGCTGCAGAGGGCGTCCAGACGACC
>JAHWKH010000072.1 GCA_019347995.1 Gemmatimonadota bacterium
CTCGATTGCGGGGCCCCTGCCTGCGGCCGTGCGGCCTTGCGGTCGACTGGTCGTCGACCGGACCATCCCCCGACAATTGCCGCCGGGCGATTCCTTACCAGCACGGGCTGCGCTATTCCGCAGTCATGACTGAGGGAACTAGGCATTTCCTGCGCGAGGCCGAATGGCTCGATGCGAAGCGCGTGCGCGGCTATGCATTGCTGGTCGGGCAGGCGAGCCTGGCGCTCCTGGCCGTGGCGTGGGCCCAGGCGCAGGGCTCGCAGGGCAGCGATTTCCTCGCCTTTTGGGGGGCGGGAATGGCGGTGCTCGCCGGCCAGGAAGACGCGCTCGTTGGGCACGAAGACGTCCTCGAAGACGCAGACGGCGGTGCACTGGCCGTAGCGGGCGGAGAACTTGGCGGCGTTCTCGCCCGGCCGGCCGGCGGGGCGCGAGACGATGGTCAGGCCGGGCGCGTCCACCGGGACGGCGGCCACGGCCCAGGAGCGGGCGCGCTCCCCCAACCGGAAGTGGAGCGGCTCGCCGGCGAAGCGGCCCTCAACCCGGAGCGGCGCCGCGGGATCGGCAACCACCCGCACCACGAAGAGCCGGCCGCGGGTGGGCGGGTCGGGCGACCATGCCACGTCGAGGGTGGACGCGGAGGGGAGCTCCAGCGCCGGCAGCGTGCGTGACGCGGACGCCGGGGGGGTCTCTCCGGCCGCCGCCATCGCCACCGAAGGGGCCGGGGCGGGGCTCGGAGCCTGCGCGGCCGGCGCGGGGCCGAGCAGGACGAGGAGCGGGAGGGCGGCGGCGACGCCGCGCGAGGTGCGATGCATGACCTTCCCTACACCGCCACGCGCGCAGGTGTCCCAGGCTCTGCGCGCCCCCGGCTGGCGCCACCGCCCCTTCCGGGGCGACGTTCAGGCCCCGTCCTTCCGGCCGCGCTCGACGCGCGGGCCGATCATACCCGCACGACCCGGAGGTGAAGGTGTCCGTCCGCCGAAACGCGGCCGCTCCGCTCCACGCGGTGCTGGCGCTCGTCCTGCTCGCCGCCGCGCTCCCTGCCCAGGAGCGCGCCGCCGCCGTCGCCAACCCCGACCACGCCACGTACGTGCGGCCGCCGGCGGCGGTGGAGCGCATCCTCCGGACCGACAAGAACTACGCGACGCTGGAGTACGCCAGCCCCGACGGCCGCCGTTTCGTGGTGCCGCACGTGAACGAGCTCTCGACGCTCGAGCTCATGTCGCGGCCGACGTACCGGCTGGCGGAGCTCGAGCTGCGGCCGGGCACCGACCGGCTGTGGCACCTGGACACGTGGGGCGTCGACGGCGTGCGCATCTACTCCCTCCCCGAGCGCCGCTTCGTCGACGTGGCCCTCCCGGCGGGGAGCTTCGCCAGCGATTTCACCTGGTCTCCCGACGGGGGGCGGCTGGCGTTCCTCGCGCACCTCCCGGCGCGCACCGAGGTATGGGTCGCCGACGCCGCCAGCGGAGCGACCCGGTCGTGGAGCGGCGACGCCCGCGTCCTGGCCACCCTGGCCGCCGGCTCGGCCGGGGAGGCGGAGGAGCCCTCGGACATGATCCAGTGGACGCCCGAAGGCACGCTCATCACGCTGCTGGTGCCGTCGGGGCGGGGCGCCGAGCCGGCGGAGGATCCGGTGCCCGTCGGGCCCGTGATGCGGCGCACCCGCGACGAGGCGGTGACCACGCGCACGTTCCCCAACCTCCTGGACGACGAGCACGACGAGCGGCTCTTCGAGCACTACACCGCCAGCCAGATGGCCGAGCTGGCCGCCGGGCGGGCCCCCCGCGCCCTGGGCGCGCCGGCCATGTGGGAATCCATCGCGCTGAGCCCGGACGGCCGCCACGTGCTCGCCACGCGCGTGGAGCGGCCCTTCTCCTACATCACCAGCTACCGGGGCTTCCCCCGGGAGACGGTGGTGCTGGACCGGAACGGCGCCCAGGTGGCGTCGCTGGAGCAGCGCGACCTGGACGAGGGCGGTGGCTTCGGCGGCGGCGGCGGCGACGGGCCCCGGGACTTCCGGTGGCGCCCCGACGGCGCCGGGCTCTCCTACCTGGCACGGGCGGGGCGGAACGACGGGGCCACGGGTGCCCGCGCCGACAGCGCATCGGTGCGTCCGGACCGGATCCATCAGCTCCCCGCCCCCTTCGAGCTCGCCGACGCCCGTGTGGTGGCCGGGAGCGAGGATCCGATCCGGGGTGTGGTCTACGACGCCTCGGGCCGCAGCGCCTTCGCCACGGTCTCGAAGGACGGTGAGGAGGCGCTGGTGCGCTTCGACCTGGGCGCCGAGCGGCCGGAGCCGCGGGTGCTCGTGGACTTCCACGGCGACGACGATCCGCTGGAGCTGCCGGGCGAGCTGCTCACGCGCCAGACGTCCAACGGCATCGAGTACGCCCTCGTGAGCTCCGACGGCTCGGCGGCCTACCTCCAGGGCGACGGCTACCGGGCCGACTTCCGTCCCCGCCCCTTCGTGGACCGCCTGAGCCTGGCGGACGGCTCCACCGAGCGCGTGTTCGAGGGCTCTGCGGACGCGTTCGAGCGGCCCCTGGTGCCGCTGGACCCGGACCTGGAGCGCATGATCGTGTCACGGGAGTCGCCGACCGACTTCCCCGACAGCTACCTGTGGACGCGGAGCGGCGGCTTCGGGCCCGACCTGACGGAGAACCAGGACCCGTTCCCGGAGATCACCGCGGCCGAGCGCATGGACTTCTCGTTCACGCGCCGCGACGGCCTGGAGGTGCAGGGGCGGGTGTCCATGCCGGTGGGCTGGCGGCCCGGCGATCCGCCGGTGCCGGCCGTCTTCTGGACGTACCCGCGGGAGTACGAGGAGGCGGAGGAGTACGAGGCCGACGCGGTGGAGTCGCGCAACCACAACCGCTTCACCCACATGAGCTGGCTGCGCTGGTCCGACATCTGGCTGAGCCAGGGCTACGCGCTCGTGTACCCCGACATCCCAATCGTGGGCGAGAACTACAACGACACGTACATCGCCAGCCTCGTGGACGCCATGTACGGCGCCATCCGCGCCGTCGACGGCCTGGGCGTCATCGACGTGGACCGCATCGGGCACGGCGGCCACAGCTACGGCGCCTTCGCCACCGCCAACATCCTGGCCAACGCCCCCTTCTTCAAGGCGGGGATCGCCGGGGACGGGGCCTACAACCGCTCGCTCACGCCCTCCGGCTTCCAGGCCGAGCGGCGCACGCTGTGGGAGGCGCCGCATACGTACGTGGAGATGTCCCCGTTCTTCCGCGCCGACCAGATCGAGACGCCGCTCCTCATGTACCACGGCGGCGACGACAACAACACCGGCACCTTCCCGGTCCAGTCGCGGCGCATGATCCACGCGCTGACGGCGCTGGGGAAGACGGCCGTGCTCTACGAGTACCCGTTCGAGTCGCACACGCCGCGGGCGCTGGAGAACAAGCTGGACATGTGGGCCCGCTTCATCGAGTGGTTCGACCGGTACGTGAAGGACGACGGGGCCGCGAGGGCGGCGGTATCCGAGGCGGGAGAGGCGCGCCCCCTCAGACGACGTTGATGAGGCCGCGGATGGCTTCGAAGAGGCGTACGCCCTCCCGGGCGCGGTCGGCCAGCGAGGGAGGCGCCAGGTTGGCCGAATGGGCGAAGAGCCCCGTCACGGTGACGCGGACGTCGACCCCGGGGGGGATGGCCTCGGCGAAGCGCAGGCTCTCCGTGTAGGGGACGAGACGGTCGTTGCGGCCGTGGATGAGGCGCGTGGGAGCGCGCACGCGGTCGATGCGGCCGGCGGGCTCCAGCAGGGGATCGGCGTTCCGGCAGGCTTCGGCGAGACGGGCCGCCCAGACGTCGCCTTCCTCGCAGCAGGGCTGGGGCGCGTCCGTGAGCGGCGCGAAGAAGTCGAAGACGTGCCTGCGGCACTCGGCGATGCAGGGGCGCAGCTCGTTCTTGAGCGCGTCGTGCTCCGGCAGCCAGGCGGGGATCCGCTTCTCCGTGGCCGCCAGGGCGAGGCGCCGCAGCGCGTCCGCCACGTCCCCCGCGTCCTCGTAGCCCGGCACCAGCGTCAGGTGGTTCGCCGCCACGACCCAGCGCCCGTAGGGATCGGGGATCAGCCGGTGCCGCTCGCCCTTCCACTCGTGCACGCCCGTGATCATGCAGCGCAGCGTGCGCTCCAGGTCGAAGTAGCCGCCGAAGAGGGCGATGCCGGCGATGTCGGCGGCCAGGTCCTCCTGGGTGGAGGCGAGGGCCACCTGCGCCGCCCCGAAAGAGAGGCCCACCACGCCCACCTTCCCCGGCCGGACCTCGCGCCGTCCGCGCAGCGCCCGGATGCCGGCCCGCAGCGTGGGGGCGGCCACCGAGGGGACGATGCGCAGGTCACGCCACTCCGGCACCTCGGGCACGAGCACCGCCGCGCCGCTGGACGCCAGCGCCTCGGCGAAGCGGACGAGCTGGGGGTGGAACCGGCCCATCCGGGTGACGCCACCCAGGACGATCCAGCCGGGATGGGGGCCCCGTCCCACCGCCGGCAGGATCAGCGTGGCGGGGAGGCGAGCGCCGCCGCGCTCGATGGCGGTCTCGTGCGTCGTCACGCGCGCCCTCCCCCCCCAGCTCCGGGCGTAGCGAGCCGTCCGCAGCAGGCCGCGGATCATGGCTGCGGCCCTCCGGTCGCCACCGTGACCTCCGTCCGCAGCGCGGCCCGGTCGCTCAGGCTCTCGATGTCCGGCGCCAGCGCCGGCGGGCGCAGGAAGAACCGCTCCCCCACCAGCTCTCCGGGACGCAGGTGGTGCTCCACGATCTCCAGGCGCAGCGAGTCCACACCCGGGCCGGCGTCCAGCTCGAGGGTCACGCCCTCGGGGCCGGCGGGCGTGCCCCAGTGGGTGAGCAGGCGCGCGCGGCTGGCGCCGGTGCGCGCTTCCGCGGGCTCATCGGGGACCTCCAGGCCGTTCACCCGACGCAGGTAGACGTCTCCGTCCGCGGGCAGCCGGAACGCCAGGAGCTCCGCGCCCGACGAGGATCGCACCGCCAGGTTGACGCTCCTGCGGCCCGACAGCGTGGTGTCGACCACTGCCAGCACCTCGGGGGCGGGTACGTCGGCCACGGGTGCCCGGCCGGTGCGCCAGGGCTCCTCCCCGAGCAGATAGTCCTCCAGCGGCTGCACGGAGCCGAGGTCGCCCGCCCTCGCCCCGGCCCATCCCAGGCCCGGCCCATCCCGGGACGCCCACAGCGCGGTGCCCGCGTCCCGATCCAGGACGTAGACGAGTGTCGAAGGAGCCGGCCGCTCCGCGCTGGGCCGCGCGTGGAGCAGCCCGACGCCCACGAAGGCGGCGGCCAGGGCGAGCCCCAGCGCGGGGGCCCACCCTCCGCCCGGCTCACGGAACGCGTCCAGGAGCGGGAGCAGGAGGACGGCCCCCAGCCCGATGAGACCCCCCACCACGAGGCCGGCTTCCAGGCTCAGCGACAGCCACACCAGCTCGCCGACCTGCACCACGAAGACCAGGGTCACGGCGGCGAGAGGCAGGAGGAGCAGCCAGGGGACGAGCCCCATGCGGGCCCTGGGACCCACCCCCGCCACCAGCGCCGCGCCGCCCACCATGGCCAGCGCCGGGAGCTGGAGGTTCATGGCGGCCAGGGGCGCGACGAACGTCAGCACCAGGGCCGCGACCACCGGGAGCGTCGAGGCTCCCAGCGCCAGCGCACCCAGGCCGAACCTGCGCCGGGCCACGGCCAGCAGGAACGTGGTCGCCGCCACGGCCGCGGCGGTGAGCGCGCCCACGTACCAGCCCTCCACGTGGAAGGCGCTCCCGCGGAGCGCGCCCCACTCGGGATGGCGGCCTTTCACAGCCTCGAACAGGCCCCAGCCCATGCCGGCTCCGACGGCTACCCCCGCCAGCGCCAGCGCCAGACCCACGAGCATGCCGCCCCAGCCTCCGCCCCGCCTCAGGACGAGGAGCAGCGCGAGGCCGAAGGCCACCACCAGGGCCAGCGCCAGGCCCCAGCCCGCCACGGCGGGCCAGGTCACGAGCCCCAGCAGGGGAATGCTGACATAGACGCGGTCGGGCGCGTCCACGACGGACAGGTCCCGCCCCCCCAGCTCCCGCACCATCCCCAGCAGTTGGATGCCCTGGTGCTGGAGGGTGCGCTCGTCGAAGCGCTCCGGGCTGTCGTACGCCTGGTGGTACACGTGCGCGTTGCCGATGGCGGCGAAGTTGAGACCCTGGACGCCCGCCTCCACGAACGGCGTGAAGTCGGTGTCGTTGGGCATGCGGCGATAGACCTCGTATCCCATGGAGTTCGCCAGGGGCCGCGGCGCCCCCGCGTCCAGGGCGCGCACCACCCATCCGTTCTCCGGCCCCGTCTGGAACATGATGGAGGGCCCGCCGCCGCCGCGGGCCTCCACGGAAAGCGCCAGCGCCACGTCCTCCATCCAGGGATGCCCCTCCACGAAGGCCCGGGCGCCCAGGAGACCCAGCTCCTCCGCGTCGCTGAAGAGGACCAGCACGTCGTTGCGCAGCGGCGTGCCCGGCTGCAGCGCCTGCAGCGCCCGCAGCGTCTCCAGGATGGCGGCCACGCCCGAGCCGTCGTCGCCGGCGGCCCGGGAGATGCCGCGGCCGTCATAGTGGGCGGTGAGGAGGATGGCGCCGGTGGAGGCGGTTCCGGGAAGGCGCGCGAGGACGTTGCGCACGGTGGCGGCCCGCACCCGCTCGCCCGTCCGGAGCAGCGCCGTCGCGGTCTGCACCTCGGGTGGCAGACCCAGCGAGCGGAGCCGCTCCATCAGGAAGGCGCGCACGCGCTCGTGCTCCGGCGACCCCGTCGGGTGGGCCTCCCGGGCGATCTCGACCAGGTCCAGCATGGCCCGGCCCGACGAGAACGCCGGATCGGGAGCGTCCAGGGGCGCGGCGCGGGGCAGCGTGCGCCCCGGGCTGCACGCCCAACCGAGGGCGAGCAGGACCAGCAGGGTGAGCGGCCCCAGCCACGGCCGTGCCGGCCCCGTGACGGCGGAGCCCGCGGCGCCCCGCGGGGGAGGCGGCCCCGGCGGCGGAGCGCCCCCATCGTCTTCGCGGTCCTGCTCGCGCCTCTTTTCCCGGGCCTCTCGCGCCAGCTCCTCCTCGAAGCCGGAGATGCCCAGCTCTTCGTCGGACGGCAGGTCGGGGATCCTGGAATCGCTCACGAGGTTCCGGCGGGTGGGGCGGAGGATGCCGCGCCGCGGCGCGGGGTACGCTCCCAAAGATGCCACGACCGCGCCGTCATCGCACGGGCGGCCGGCATCCGGACGCGACGCGGCCGAGATTCGGAGGAGGAGGCGCTCGCCGTGACCACACGCGGAGCGGCGCGCTCAGGTCGCTTCGGTCTCGGCCACCGCCTCGCCTCCCAGGGGCTCGCCCTCCACGAACTCACGGTAGTGCTCGAAGCGCTCGAGGATGAGCGCCACGTACGTCACCGGCTCCAGCCCGCGGCAGTATCCGTAGCGCACCACCGGGTCGTTGTAGTACTTCCGCTTCGACTTCTGGAGGAGCCAGTAGGCGACGTCGTCCCAGCGCATCGGATCGTCGCCGTGCTTGGCGGCCAGGCGCTGGGCATCGAGGACGTGGCCCCGGCCGGCGTTGTAGGAGGCCAGCACGAAGCGCAGCCGCTCGTCCGGGTCGGCCACCTCGGGCGCCCACTGCCCCTCGAGCCATTCCAGGTATCGGACGGCCCCCGCCACGTTCTGCTCGGGATCGTACGCGTCGGCCACCCCCACCTCCCGCGCCGTGGCGGGCATGAGCTGGAGCAGGCCCTGGGCGCCGGCCCAGGAGCGTGCCGCCGGGTCGAACTTCGATTCCTGGTAGGCCTGCGACGCCAACAGGCGCCAGTCCCACCCGATGTCCACCGCTGCGCGGGCCAGGAGCGTGTCGTACTCCGACAGGCTGCCGGTCTCGGAGGTCAGGTACTCGCTCTCCTCCCGCTCACGGTATCCGGCCCGGTCCACGAAGAAGCGCCGATACGTCTTCTCCACGCGGCCCGGGTTCGCCGCCAGCCAGGCGTCCAGGGCGGCCTGCAGGGCCGGCGCGTTCTCCCGCACCGCCCAGGCCACGGGATGGCTGGCCACGACGGTCGGCTGGACGGTGATGTTCGCGAAGTGCTCCTCCTTGAGCTCGGCCACGTTCTCCGGCGCCACCACGAGGTCGACCTCGCCCCGTGAGACCCGGCGCAGCAGCGGCTCGACGCTGCGGGCCGATTCCAGCTCCACGATGTCGATGGTGCCCTCGATGGTGTCGGAGAGCTCCGCCAGGCTCAGGTAGTACTCGGACCCACGGGAGAGGACGACCCGGTCGTTGGCGAGCTCACTGGGCCTCCGCACCAGGCGGGCCCGTACGTCCACCGGCTCGTCCAGCGTCTCCGGGTCGGCCTTCGCGATGATGGTCTCGGCGGGCTCCGGAAGCACCTCGAGGGCAGAATCGGGAGCCGCGTCCCGCTGGACGATCGCGCCCTGCGTACGGTAGAGGGGCCGGGAGAAGCGCACGTGCTCGCTGTACGGCTCCAGGGGGACGAGGCGGGCCCCCACCACGTCCCCCTCGCCCTCGTTGAGGAGGCGGAAGAGCTCGGTCCGGTCCCGCACGACCCTCGTCTTGAGCGCCAGGTCGTGGTCGTCCGCGAACGCCCGCAGGAGGGTGTACTCGAAGCCCATGGGCTGCCCGCGGTAGACGAAGTACGACGTGGAGTTGGACGTGACGAGCGCCACCAGCGTGTCGCGCTGCTGGATGGCGTTCCAGTCCCGCTCCGCGGGGTCGGGGAGGTCCTCCACCAGCTCGAGGGCGGCGGGCTCTCCGAGCTCGTCGTCGAAGCCGTCGGAGAGGTCGCACGCGCCCAGGGCCAGGGCGAGCACGGCGATGGATATGAGGGCGTTGACGGACGGGAAGCCGAGCCGGACCTGCATGCATCCTCCGGTGGGTCGAAACGGGCGCGTTCACTCACGTCCGAATCGTGCAAGGCACGTTCCGGCGACGGTGCCGCGGAGGACAGCATCTGGGTGCTGCTCCCGGACAGCGCGAGCTCCGCGCGCTGGGAGACCGACGACCGGAGGTTCTTCGGAGAGGCGTTCACCGAGGCGGGCGTGGAGCACACGATCGTCAACGCCGAGGGCGACGCGGCGCAGCAGCAGCGGCAGGCCGAGCAGGCCATCGCGTCCGGTGCGTCCGTGCTCGTGCTGGTCAACCTCGACTCAGGGTCCGGGTCGGCGATCATCGCCCAAGCGCGTGAGGCCGA
>JAHWKH010000073.1 GCA_019347995.1 Gemmatimonadota bacterium
GCTCCAGGCGGCCCGCCGCGGCCTCGGCGGACCGGGCGGCGGAGGCCAGCAGGCCGAGCTGCTCCCCCAGGGCGGCCATGGCAGCGTCGGAGGCGTTCAGCGCCTCGAGCGCGGCCTCCACGGCGACGGTCGCGGCCTCGACCTCGGCGCGGGCGGCCTGCACCTCGAAGCGCAGCCGCTCCTGGCGCCGCTGCGCCTCGTCGTGCCGTGGAAGTACGGGTTCAAGAGCATCAAGTCGATCGTGAAGATCGAGCTCACGGAGGAGATGCCGCTCAACACGTGGCAGGAGATGCGCGCCGACGAGTACGGCTTCTTCGCCAACGTGAACCCCGAGGTGGACCACCCCCGCTGGAGCCAGGCGCGCGAGCGGCGCATCGGCGAGATCCGCCGCCGCCCGACCCTCATGTTCAACGGGTACGGCGACGAGGTGGCGCACCTCTACGCGGGCATGGACCTGAGCCGGTGGTACTGAGGCCGGAAGCAGCCGTCTAGGGATGCATCCCCGCCGCCGGGCGCTCCTCCTCAAGGCGGGGATGTGGGCGCTCTGCCTGAGCCCCCTGGGCTGGGCCGCCTACCGCTTCTTCCTGGGCGACGCCTTCGGAGCCAACCCCATCGAGGCGCTCGAGCACTGGTCCGGTCAGACGACACTGACCGTCCTCCTGGGCGCCCTGGCGGTGACGCCGCTGCGACGCATCACGGGGTTCAACGACCTCCAGAAGGTGCGTCGGCTCGTGGGCCTGTTCGCCTTCTTCTACGCGTCGATCCACTTCCTGATGTGGATCGGCCTGGACCAGTTCTTCGCGTGGGAGTACATCGGCGAGGACATCGTGGAGCGCCCCTACATCCTCGTGGGGTTCACGGCGTTCCTCCTGCTGGTGCCGCTGGCCCTCACATCCACGCGCGGCTGGATCCGGAGGCTGGGGAAGCGCTGGACGCGCCTGCACCGGCTCGTCTACCTGGCCGCGCCCCTCGGCGTGCTCCACTGGTGGTGGCTCAAGAAGGCGGACTACCGCGAGCCCATGATCGCAACGGTGGTCCTGGCCCTGCTCCTCGGGTTCCGGGTGGTGTGGGCCGTGCGCGCGCGCACGGCGAAGCGGAACGCGGGGCAGGCGTCCCGTTCGCGCCGGGACGGAACGCCTGCCGGCGCAGGAGATTGATCCCTCTCGACGGGAGTATCGTCCAATGCTGGACCTGCTGATGGAGCCGTGGCCGTGGTACGTGGCGGGCCCCGTCCTCGGCCTCGCGCTGCCGGCGCTGTTGCTGGCGGGCAACCGGGTGTTCGGCGTCTCGTCCAACTTCCGCCACGTGTGCGCGGCGGGCCTGCCCTGCCGGGCCGACTACTTCCGCTACGACTGGCGGAGCGCGGGGCTCTGGAACATGGCCTTCGGGCTGGGCATCGTCGTGGGCGGCTACCTGGCCGGCGGTCTCCTGGCCAATCCCGAGCCGGTGGCCATCGCCGAGGCGACACGCGCCGATCTGGCCGCGCTTGGGATCACCGACTTCGGCGGGCTCGTGCCCCGGGAGCTGTTCTCGTGGGGGGCCCTGCTGAGCCCGGCAGGCCTCGTTCTCCTGGGGGTGGGCGGCTTCCTGGTGGGCTTCGGCACGGCGTACGCCGGCGGCTGCACATCGGGGCACGGGATCTCGGGTCTGGCCGACCTGCAGGCGGCCTCCCTCATCGCGGTGGTGGCGTTCTTCGCCGGAGGGATTCTGTGCACGCACCTCCTCCTGCCCCTGGTGCTGGGAGGGAGCCCGTGAGGCCCGCCGCGCAGCCCGGGGGCGCCGAGCCGGTCGCGCCTACGCAGACGCTCGGCACCGGTGGCGATCCGGCCCGATCTCCGTCCGGGCCGCCGCGAGCTGGCCCTGTTCGCATTGCTGGGTGTGGCGTTCGGCGTCACGCTGATCCGCTCGGAGGTGGTCTCCTGGTTCCGTATCCAGGAGATGTTCCGGTTTCAGGGCTTCCACATGTTCGGCGTGTTCGCCACGGCCATTCCCACCGCCATCCTCTCGCTCCACCTGATCCGGCGCTTCGACGTCCGAGCCCGGAACGGCGAGTCGGTGCGAGTGCAGCCGAAGATGCTGGGACGCGGATACCGCTACGTCTTCGGCGGCCTCGCGTTCGGCGTGGGCTGGGCGCTCACCGGCGCCTGCCCGGGGCCGCTGCTGGCTTTGGCGGGAAGCGGCGTCGGCGTCATCGTCTTCGTGCTCGCCTGCGCGGTGCTGGGCACGTGGACGTACGGGCATGCGCGGGAGCGGCTGCCGCACTACTGACCGGGCCCTGGCGATCGGTGGCCGCCCGCTCACATCCCGTCGGTAGCCATCCGGTCCCGATCGGCCTTCAGCCATCGCGCGAACCAGGCCTGGATGGCGGGACTCACCGCCATCATCAACTTGGGCTCGCGCGGCCCGTGGGGGGTGCGCGGCAGCACGATCATCTCCGTGGGCACGCCCCGGCGCTGCAGCGCCCGGTAGAACTCCTGCCCCTGGGTGAACGGGACGCGCAGGTCCTGGGCTCCGTGGATGACCTGGGTGGGCGTCTCGACCTCGGCGATGCGGTAGATGGCCGAGTGGCGCTCGTAGACGTCGTAGTCGTCCCAGAACTCCGCGTCCATGTGCCCCGCCAGGTAGTTGCCGATGTCGGTGGTGGTGACCATGGAGACCAGGTTGGGCAGGCCCGCCCCCATGCTGGCGGCGCGGAAGCGGTCGGTGCGGGTCACGGCGAACGACGTCATGTAGCCGCCGTAGCTCCACCCCATGAGGAGGAGGGAGTCGGGGTGGGCGACGCCCATCTCGACGACGCGGTCGACGCCCGCCATGAGGTCGTCCATGTCGCCGAAGCCCCAGTCGCGCACGTTCGCGTAGCGGAAGTCCCTCCCGTAGCCGGTGCTGCCGCGGGGGTTCGGCCGCAGCACCGCCCAGCCCTGGTCGGCGAAGTACTGGATCATGTAGATCCCGGGAGCGCCCGTGAACGAGCGGTTGTAGACGCCCGCGGGGCCGCCGTGCACGCTGAGGATCAGCGGCACCCGCTGTCCCTCCCGGTAGCCCACCGGGTACGTGAGCAGCCCGTCGATGTCGAAGCGGCCGTCGGGCGAGCGCCAGGTCAGCTTCTCCGTGCGGCCCATGGGCGGGGCGTCGACGTCGTCGTGCAGCCGGGTGAGGCGCGTGCGCGCCCCGCCCGCCACGGGGCTCAGGTAGACGTCCCAGGGGGTCTCGGGGTCCTCCCACGTGAACGCCAGGTGGCTGGCGTCGCCGTCCAGCGACGGGGAGCCCACCACGCCCTCCCCCGTGGTGACCTGGCGTGGCGCGCCGCCGTCGGCCGGCACGGCCAGGACGTGGCGGTCCACGCCCAGGGACTCCACGGCGTAGAGGGTGCGGCCGTCGCCGCTCCAGCCCAGCAGGTTGGGGGAGCGGTCGGGGGTCTCGGCGAGCCTGCGCGGCTGTCCGCCCTCGGCGGGCACCAGGTACAGGTCGCCCAGGCCCACCGGCTCGGGGCTCGCGCCCTCGCCGACGAACGCGATCCATCGTCCGTCGGGCGACCAGCGGGGCGAGCCTTCCACGCCGCCCATGGTCACCAGCGGCCCGAGGTCTCCTCCGGTGGCGGGCACGGTGGCGAGATCGGCCGTCTCGCTGCCCGTGTCGAGCCTCGGATCGGGCTGGTGCGCCACAACGAAGCGTGCCCCGTCCGGGGACCAGTCGAACGAGGTGACGTGGAAGTCGCCCTCGGTGACGCGCGCCGCCTCGACCGGACCGTCGGCGTCCGGATCGAAGGGCGCCACGTAGAGGTGCGCGTAGTCGAAGTCCTGGTCCACGTAGATGATGTCGCGCTTCTCGCGCCGGCGCGCCTTCTCCTCCTCGGTGTCGGGCTCGGTCATGAGGTAGGCGATGCGGTCCCCCGAAGGCGACCAGCGGAAGGCGCCGACGCCGGCCTCGGCGAGCTGGTCGCCCACGCCTCGCCGCCATCCACCGGCATGACCCACACCTGGCGGCGCGCTTCCTCCCCCTCGTCCCGGCTCGCCGCGTACGCCAGCCAGCGCCCGTCGGGCGAGAAGTCGGGGCTCGAAGCGCCCTCGGGGTGGCGCGTGTACTGGCGCGGCTCGCCGCCGGCGGCCGGCACCAACCAGATCTGCGTACGCCACTCGCTCTCCTCGGCCTCCATGCGCGGCTCGCGCACCACGAACGCCACCCGCGAGCCGTCGGGCGACAGGGCCGTGCCCTGGACCGCGCGGAAGGCCATGTGCTGCTCGGGCGTCCAGCGCAGCGGCTCCCCGTCCCATGCCACGGGCGCGGCGTCGGCCGTGTCGGACGTCTGCTGGCCGGAGGCGGAGGGGGCGAGGACGAGCGCGAGGACGACGGCGAGCGGGGTGAGGCGGCGCATGGCGGGCTCCGGTGCGCGGGTGGGATGGATGCGCCACAACCTAAACGCCGTGGGCCCGGTTCGCTTCCCCCGGGGCATGGACGGGTCCAAACTCCGTCCTTGCCCCCTGGTCGCTGCCGGCGCCATCCTGGAAGCCCCATCCGGGCGACCCCCTTCCCCGGGGGGCCCGGCCCTTCCGCACCCGGAGACTCCGATGTCCACCGCCGTCGCCGCCGGCCGCCCCGTCCTGGCCGCCGCCATGATCGCCCTCGCCCTCCAGACGCTCGCCGTCCCGATCCCCGCCACCGCCCAGGACCACGACCATCCGGCGGGAGAGGAGGCGGTGGGAACCGTCCACTTCCCGACGTCCTGCAACGCGGCGGCGCAGGAGCGCCTCGACCGGGCCGTGGCCATGCTCCACTCCTTCTGGTTCGAGACGGCGGAGGCGGCGTTCGCGGACGCCGCCCGGGCCGATCCGCGCTGCGCCATGGCGCACTGGGGCACCGCGATGACGCTGTGGGGCAACCCGATGGCGCGGGGGGCGCCCTCCCCCGAGCGGACGCAGAACGCCCTCGAGGCCATCGCCCGGGCCGAGGCGCTCTTCGCGGATCTCACGCCCCGCGAGCGTCGGTACGTCGAGGCGGCCGCCGTCCTCTACCGCGACCACGAGACGCTGGGTCACCTCGAGCGGATGCGCCGCCACGAGGAGGCGCTGGCGGCCATCGTCGAGGCCCACCCCGACGACACGGAAGCGGCCGTCTTCCACGGCCGCATGATGGTGGCCAACGCCGCGCCCGACGACCTGACGTTCGCGCGGCAGCGGCAGGCCGCGGAGATCCTCCTTCCCCTCTTCGAGGCTCAGCCCGACCATCCGGGCCTGGCCCACTACATCATCCACGCCTTCGACGCGCCGCCCATCGCCGACATGGGACTGGAGGCGGCGCGGGCCTACGCCCGCATCGCGCCGGCGGCGCCCCATGCCCTCCACATGCCGTCGCACATCTTCACCCGGCTGGGCTACTGGGACGAGTCCATCGAGACGAACCGCCGATCGGCCGAGGCCGAGCCCGTGCCCGACGCGGCCGTCCACCCCATGGACTACATGGTCTACGCGTACCTCCAGCAGGGAAGGGACGCCGCCGCGGGCGAAGTGGTGGACCGGGCGGCCCGCATGCCCACCGACCGCTTCTACGGCGCCGTGCTGGGCTACAATGCGGTGGCCATGCGCGCACGCTACGCGTTGGAGCGCGGCGACTGGGCGGCGGCCGCGGCGCTGGACGTCCCCGATGGCGCGGTGGCGTACGTCGAGGCCATCGCCCGCTTCGCCCGCGCGCTGGGATCCGCCCACGCCGACCGCCCGGCGGAGGCTCGTGCCGAGACGGAGCGCATGGCGGTGCTGGAGGCTGAGCTGCGTCGGGCGGGCGAGCCCGACTGGGCCACCCGGGTCGGAGCCCAGCGGCTGGCCGCCGAGGCGTGGATCGCCCGGGCCGAGGGCGACGTGCCCCGGGCGCTGGCGCTGGGGAAGCAGGCGGCCGAGCTGGAGGAGACGGTGGAGAAGCATCCCGTCACCCCCGGCCCCCTCCTGCCGGCGCGGGAGCTCTACGGCGATCTCCTCCTGGAGCTCGGCAGCGCCGGAGACGCGCGCTCTGCGTACGAGGCGACGCTGCGTCGCGAGCCCCGCCGCGCGCGGGCGCTGCACGGCGCCGGACGGGCGGCGGCGCTGGAGGGTGACGAGGCCGCCGCCGCACGCTACGCCAGGGAGCTGCTCGACCTCATGAGCCAGGCGGACACCGAGCGGCCGGAGCTGGCATGGGCGAGGAGCGTCATCCGAGCTCCATGACCTCCGCCAGGAGCTCGTAGGAGCGCCTCCGCGCCTCCAGGTCGTGGGTGACGGTCACGGTCATGACCTCGTCGACGCCGTAGCGCCCGGCCAGACGCAGCAGGCCGGCCCGCACCTCGTCGGGGTCGCCCACGATGCTGCGCGGATCGACCCGGAGCTCGTCCAGGGGGACGCCGGCTTCGCCGAATTCCGCCTCGGCCTGCTCGGGGGAGGGGATGCCCCGATCCACGCCGCGGATGATGCGCATCCTCCACAGGTGGACGCTCAGCGCGAGGCGGTGCGCCTCCTCGCTCGTGCCGGCGCAGATCACCGAGACGCCGACGTTGGCGCGGGCCTCCGTACCCGCCGGCGACGGCCGGAAGGCGTCCCGGTACGCGCGCACCGCCGACGCTCCGTCGAGTCCGCTGATGAACTGGGCGAAGGAGTAGCCCAGGCCCAGCGCGGCCGCGACGCCGGCCGTCGACCCGCCGGAGCCCAGCATCCAGAGCTCCGGCAGGTCGGTGCCCCGGGGCGTCGCGCGCACGCGCCGGTGGGGATGGCCCTCCTCGAGGGACTCCCCCAGCCAGCCCATCAGGTCCTGGATCTGGTCCGGGAAGCGCTCCACGGCGATGCCGTCGCGCCCGTAGCGGAGCGCCGCGGCGGCCGCGCCCGTGCCCGCCGGGGCGCGCCCCAGGCCCAGGTCGATGCGGCCGGGCAAGAGCGTCTGCAGCATGCGGAACTGCTCGGCCACCTTGTACGGCGAGTAGTGCGGGAGCATGACTCCGCCCGAGCCGACCCGGATGCGCTCCGTCACCGACGCCACGCGGGGGATCAGCACCTCCGGCGCCGACCCCGCGAAGGAGTTGGTGCTGTGGTGCTCGGCCAGCCAGTAGCGGCTGTACCCGAGCCGGTCGCAGAGGCGCGCCAGGTCGAGGGTCGCCTGGACCGCGTCCCGCGCCACACGACCGTTGGGGACGGGGGACTGGTCGACGACGCCGAGCTTCAGGGGAGGGCTCATGCCGGAAGCTCTCCCGCGTCCGGAGGGGCGACAAGGGCGCCTCCGGGCTTCCTCGCCGGGCCCGATCCCACGGCTTGCGCCTCCCGGCGCTCCCGCCCCAGTGTCCTCTCCACCCCTGCGGCCCCACACCGACCCGGCCGCGCACGAAGAGGAGCGAGGAGCATGAGCGCGAGACCGACCCTTCCGCGTCGCACGTCCCTGCCGCTGGCCCTGGCGCTGGCGCTCCTGGCCGTGGCGCCGCCCGCCACCGCCCAGGAAATCCCCACGCCCGAGGCCTTCTTCGGCCACGTCATGGGCGCCGACCGCCAGCTCGCCCGCTGGGACCGGATGGTGGAGTACTACGAGATGCTGGACGAGCGGAGCGACCGCGTGCAGGTCTGGGACATGGGTCCCACCACGTGGGGCAACCCGTTCCTCGCGCTGTTCGTGTCGTCGCCCGAGAACCTGGCGCGCCTGGACGAGATCCAGCGGCTGAACGCGCTCCTGTCCGACCCCCGGGGCGCCTCCCAGGCGCAGATCGACGACGCGGTCGAGCGGAGCCGGGCCGTCATCGTCCAGTCTTTCGGGCTGCACTCCTCGGAGGTGGCGGGCGCGCAGGCCGCCGTGGAGTTCGCCTACGACCTCGCCACACGCGACGACGAGGAGATGCTCCGCATCCTGGACGAGACGGTCTCCATCGTGATCCCGGCCTTCAACCCCGACGGCCAGATCATGATCACCGACTGGTACCGGGAGTGGGTCGGCACCGAGTACGAGGCGGCGGGGCTGCCCTACCTCTACCATCACTACATCGGCCACGACAACAACCGGGACGCGTTCCAGCAGAGCACCGCCGAGAGCGTGTGGGCGGGGCAGATCCTGTTCCGGGACTGGGTGCCGCAGGCGTTCATCGACCACCACCAGATGGGCTCGTGGGGGCCGCGGCTCTACGTGCCGCCGTACGCCGACCCCGTGCGCCCCGACGCCGACCCGCTGGTGTGGCGCGAGATCGCCTGGTACGGCGCCCACATGGCGCTGGAGGAGGAGGCGGCCGGCAGGGCGGGCGTCATCAACGACGCCGTGTATTCGGGGTGGGGCCATTTCGGGTTCCACTGGATCACGCCCTTCCACAACATCGCCGGCATGCTCACCGAGAGCGCCAGCGCGCGCCTCGCCACGCCACTCTTCCTGCACCCCGACCAGCTCCAGGGCGGGGCGAGGAACCTCCCCGAGTACGAGGAGCAGACGAACTTCCCCAACCCGTGGCCCGGCGGGTGGTGGACGGTGAGGGACATCGTCGAGCAGCAGGTCATCGCCGCCGTGGCCACCCTGGACATCGCCGCCCGCAATCGCGAGCAGGTGCTGCGCAACGCAGCCCGCAAGGCGCTGGCCCAGACCGAGCGCGGCATGGAGCTCGGCCCGCGCGCGTTCGTGATCCCCGCCGAACAGCACGATCCGCTGACGGTGGCCAAGATGGTGAACCTGCTGCGCGGCCAGGGGATCGAGGTCCAGCGGGCGCCCGCCGCGTTCACGCACGAGGGCCGGGCCTACGATGCCGGCACGTACGTGGTCGACATGGCGCAGCCGAAGCGGGGCGTCATCCGCTGGCTGCTGGGCCGCACGTTCTATCCCGACAACACGTACACGCGCGACCGCGACGGCACCCCCATCCGCCCCTACGACATGTCGGGCGACGTCATGGCCGAGTACATGGGCGCCACCGTGCACCCGGCGGAGACGTGGCCGACCGACACGCGCCTGGCCGTGCTGGACGCCGACCCGTCCGTGGCGGTTGTGGGCTGCCGCATGCGCGAGGTGGATCCCGCCGGCCGCGAGCTGCGCCCCCTTTACTTCGGCGAATGTGACTTTGGGTGCGGCGTAAATCAGCTGATCCCCGACTCCCGGCACCAGCGACACGCCCCCGGCCAGCGTAAGCACGTCTTTGATGCCATAGGCCACGAAGGGGAAGAACACCTCGTAGACCGCAACGTACCCGCTGCCATGTGGAAGCGGCCGAGCGGTTGGGGCGAAAAGCA
>JAHWKH010000074.1 GCA_019347995.1 Gemmatimonadota bacterium
GGATCAACACCCGCAACGTGCTCTTCGACGAGGGGGGCGGGGCGTGGCTCAGCGACTTCGCCCTCGGCACCCCGGGTGTCGACCGCTCGCCGCCCGCCGACGTCGGCGATCTCGCCGCACTGGTACTGGCGTGCCTTCCGGACGCGTCGGGACCAATGGCCGCCGCGATCGAGCGTGGCTTCGCGGCCATCGACCGGCCGGCGATGGACGAGTACGTCCCCCTCCTCCTCGCCGCCCTCATCCTCGGTCCCGGGGCGGCCGACGCCCAGGATCCCCACCTGGAGACCGCGCGCCGGGTGCTGTCGAGCACGCCCCTCGTCGACGGCCACAACGACCTGCCGTGGGCGATCCGACAATGGGAGGACGCGCCTCGCGACGTGCGCGCCTACGACCTCCGCCGGCGCACGCCCGGGCACACCGACCTGTCCCGGCTGGCGGCCGGCATGGTGGGGGCGCAGTTCTGGTCGGTCTACATCCCCTGCGACGCGGTGGCCGTGGGAGCGGCCAGGGTGCAGCTCGAGCAGATCGCCATCGCGCAGGAGATCTTCGACACGTATCCGGGCGCCTTCGAGGAAGCCTACGACGCCTCGGACGTGGACCGCGTGTTCGGCGCCGGCCGCATCGCCTCGCTCATGGGAATGGAGGGGGGGCACGCCATCGAGAACTCCCTGGGCGCGCTGCGGGCCTTCTACGACACCGGCGTCCGCTACATGACGCTCACCCACAACTGCACCAACGACTGGGCCGACGCGGCCACCGACGCGGCCCGCCACGGCGGCCTCAGCCCCTTCGGCGTCGAGGTCGTGCGGGAGATGAACCGGATGGGGATGATGGTGGACCTCTCCCACACGTCCCCCGAGACCATGCACGACGCGCTGGACGTGGCCGAGGCTCCGGTCATGTGGTCCCACGCGTCGGCCCGTGGCGTCGTCGACCATCCGCGCAACGTGCCGGACGACGTCCTCCGCCGCCTTCCCGACAACGGCGGCGTGGTCATGGTCACGTTCGTGCCGGCGTTCGTCGGGCGTGCCCACAGCGAGTGGGACCGCCGGGAGAGCGCCCTGCGGGAGGAGCTGGAGGGGCGCTACGGCGAGGACGACGCGCGGGTGGAGCGGGAGCTGGAGGCGTGGCGAGCCGAGAATCCGATCCCTCCGGCCACCCTCGCGGAGGTGGCCGACCACATCGAGCACATCCGCGACGTGGCGGGCGTGGAGCACGTCGGCATCGGCGGAGACTTCGACGGCATCAGCCGGGTCGTGGTGGGCCTCGAGGACGTCACGACCTATCCGGCGCTCTTCGCCGAGCTCTCCCGTCGTGGCTGGAGCGAAGCCGAGCTGTCCGGTCTGGCGGGGGAGAACATCCTGCGGGTGATGCGCGACACGGAGCGCGTGGCGCGGGAGCTCCAGCGGCGAAGAGCACCGTCGCGCATGCGGATCGGCGGCTAGGCACCCGGGGGGTCGCGGGCGCTTCTGCTTGCACCGGGGTAGGCGTTCGCTCCAGAATGGCGTCCCACCCGTTCCGGAGAGCCGCCGTGTCCGATCGTCCCCAGCGACCGTCCGAAGCCGAGCCCCCGTCGGGTCCCGAGGAGGCTTCCGGCGACGAGCCGCCCCGCCGTCCCCTCTCCCGCCGGGAGCTGCTGGCCGGGGCCGCCGGCGCCGCCGCCGCCTCGGCGCTGGGCCGGTTCGTCCCCCCGGACCTGTCGGCCCAGCAGGCGGTCCTGCCCCCCGAGGGGAGCCTCCCCGATCCCACCACCGTGCTGGGGAGGGAGGCCGGGGTGTCCGCCGGCCGCTCTCCGTTCGAGCGACCGGCGCGCCTGTCCCGGGGGACCTCCTCGCGCACGCCCCTCCAGGACCTGAGCGGCACCATCACCCCCTCCGACCTCCATTTCGAGCGCCATCACGGCGGCGTGGCCGAGGTCGACCCGCGCACGTACGAGCTCCTGGTGCACGGGATGGTGGAGCGGCCCACCGTCTTCACGCTGCGCGACATCCGCTCCCTTCCCTCCGTATCGCGCATCGCCTTCCTGGAGTGCGCCGGGAACATGCCGCGCAACGCGCCGGAGGAGACGACGCCGCAGCAGATCTGCGGACTCACGAGCCAGAGCGAATGGACCGGCGTGCCGCTGTCCCTGATCTTCCGGGAGGTGGGGGTGCGGCCGGAGGCGACCTGGTTCCTGGCCGAAGGCATGGACGCGGCGGTCATGGCCCGCTCGATCCCGGTGGAGAAGGCCCTGGACGACGCCCTCCTCGCCTGGGGACAGAACGGCGAGCCCCTCCGGCCCGAGCAGGGCTACCCGGTGCGGCTCTTCCTGCCCGGATGGGAGGGGAACAGCAACGTGAAGTGGCTCCGCCGCATCGAGCTCTCCGACCGGCCGTTCATGACCCGCGAGGAGACCGCCCGCTACAGCGAGCCCATCAAGGGCGGCAAGGCACGCCAGTTCAGCTTCGTCATGGACGCGCGCTCGATCATCACCGAGCCCTGCCATCCCAAGACGGTGCGCCCCGGCTGGATCGACGTGCGGGGCATCGCCTGGAGCGGTCGGGGTCGCATCGAGCGCGCCGAGCTCTCCTTCGACGAGGGGGCGAGCTGGGTGGCGGCCGAGCTGCAGGAGCCGGTGCTCCCGAAGGCCCACACCCGCTTCCGCTACCTGTGGGAGTGGGATGGACGCGAAGCGACGGTGATGAGCCGCGCCGTGGACGAGACCGGCTACGTGCAGCCCACCGTCCGCGAGCTGGTGGAGGCGCGCGGGCCGCGCTCCAGCTACCACCTCAACCCGGTGACCGGCTGGCGGCTGCGACCGGACGGAAGCGTCGTGCTCCGTACCGAGGCCTGGGCATGAGGGGGCTCGAGCGCGCCCTGGGCCGCGCCGCGCTGGCGGCGGCGCTCCTCCTGGCGGGGTGCGACGAGCCGGTGCCCGCCGCCGGTGCGGCGGCCCCCGGCCACGCCGACGTCCTGGCCCGGCCCGCGTCCGCCCCGCTGCCGGCGCGCTTCGGAGTGGGGCGACCGGCGAGTCCGTCCGAGATCGCCGCGCTGGACATCGACGTGGGACCCGACGGCGTGGGGCTGCCGCCCGGCAGCGGCACGGTCGACGCCGGTGCCGCCGTATACGCCGCGCGCTGCGCCTCCTGCCATGGCGTCCAGGGGGAGGGCACCCCCGCCGGCGACCGCCTGGTGCCCGATCCCGAGGCGCCCGGCTTCCCCGACGCGGAGGGGCTGGAGGACGGCACCCGCGCCATCGGAAGCTACTGGCCGTGGGCCACCACCCTCTTCGACTACGTGCGGCGCTCCATGCCCCAGGATCGGCCGGGCACCCTCACCGACCCGGAGGTCTACGCCGTGACCGCATGGATCCTGTGGCGAAACGGCCTCGTGGAGGAGGACGCGGTGATCGACGCGTCGAGCCTCCCGGCGGTGATGATGCCCGCCCGCGACCGGTTCGTGCCCGACGACAGACTCACCGCCAACCGCGTGAAGTGACATGACCCTGAGCCGCACCCCCCACCCGTCCGAGTATCCGCCGTTGTACCGCCGCTACGTGGACCGCGTCCCCGAGGGCGACGTGACCGATACGCTGGAGCGGCAGCTGGACGAGACCCTGGACCTGATCCGCCGCTTCGCGCCCCGGCGGGAGGCCTACCGGTACGCGCCGGACAAGTGGTCCGTGCGGGACGTGGTGGGCCACGTGATCGACAGCGAGCGCGTCTTCGCGCTGCGGCTGCTCTGGATCGCGCGCGCGGCCGCCGCCGACCAGCCGGGCTTCGAGGAGGAGGACTGGGCCGCCGTCTCCAATGCGTCCCGCCGCCCCCTGTCCGACCTCGAGGCCGAGCTGCGGGCGGTCCGCGCCGCCACCGTCGCCCTCCTGCGCAGCCTCGATTCCAGGGCCTGGGAGCGGGGTGGGACGGCCAACGGAGTCGACTTCACGGTAGGGGGGCTGGCCCACGTCATCGCCGGCCACGAGCTGCACCACAGGGCCATCCTGGAGGAGCGCTACCTCCCCAAGGAGTGGAGTCCGGAGACGTGAGCGAACGCGGCCCGGAGCGGGACCCGTCCGGCGGCGCGGCGGAAGCGGGCGAGGAGGATCGCGGCCGGAGCTGGACGCTCGGGGCCGCCGAGGCCCCTGCCGCGAGCCTGGCCGAGCCCCGGCGGCGGGACCGGGCCATGGAGGACGCCTGGATCCGCGCGTTCCTGGAGCGGGCGCCCTGGGGCGTCCTGGCCACCGTGGAAGGAGGGCGGCCCTTCCTGAACGCCAACCTCTTCGCCTACGAGGAGGCGCGCCATGCCGTCTGGACGCACACGGCGCGGGTCGGCCGCACCCGCACGAACATGGACGCCGCGGAGGGGAAGGAGGGGGCACCGGTGGCCTTCTCCGTCAGCGTCATGGGGCGCCTCCTGCCCGCGGCGGAGGCCCTGGAGTTCAGCGTCGAGTACGCGGGGGTGGTGATCCTCGGGCGGGGCGTGGTCGTCGACGACCCGGAGGAGAAGGAGCACGGCCTCCAGCTCATCCTGGACCGATACGCTCCCCACCTCCGGCCCGGACGCGACTACCGGCCCATCACGGCGGGAGAGCTGAAGCGGACCTCGGTCTACCGCATCGACGTCGAGGCGTGGAGCGGCAAGCAGAAGGCGGTGGCGCCGGACTTTCCGGGCGCGTTCGAGCTGCCCGCAGTGGCGGTGCCGTTCGAGCCGCAGGGATGAGGTCTCCCGCGCCCTCAGCCCGCCGCGTGCTTCGCCGCGATCCGCTCCAGCCCGGCGTCCAGCACGGATCGCGGGTACCAGCGGCCGTTCACCATGACCCCCGAGCGGCTGGTGAGGTGCTCCAGGTCCACCAGCGGGCTCCGCTCCAACAGGACCAGGTCGGCCCGCTGTCCGGGCGCGATGGTCCCCACGTCGGAGGACTCCTCGTCCAGGTGCTGACGGATCCAGGCGCCGACGTTGGCGGTGCCGGTCTCGAGGATCTCCCAGTTGGACAGGCCGGAGCGGCGCATGACGTCCAGCTCGCGGTGCAGGGCGAAGCCCGGCACGTTGAAGAGCTGCGGTGAGTCCGTGCCCATGAGGATCGTGACGCCCTCCTCCTCCAGCACGCGCAGGATGCGGCGGCGCAGCTCGTTGTGCGCCTCCACCACATCGGCGGTCAGCGACGGCCGCCCGGCCGCCTGGTTGCGCCACGCCTGGCGCTGCTGGGGGGAGACGTAGCGCATCTCGGGCATGGAGAGCATCTCGTCCACGTTCGGATTGCCGTAGAGGTTCTCCCAGAGGAACGCCGTGGGCACCACGGCAACGCGGGCGTCGCGGGTCATGCGCGCCACCTCGCGGATGCGGGCCTCGGTGGCCGAGGCCACCACCTCGCCCAGGGGCACGTCCTCGCCGGCGGCCACGCGGCGGCGCACGTCCTCGGAGGCCACGGCGTCCACGAAGCCGTCCATGTGGTCCACCGAGGCGATGCCCGTGGCCAGGGCGTGCTCGAGCCCCACGTCCGCGGGGACGTGGCCCGCCAGGGGCAGTCCCACCTCCTCCGCCACCGCCGCCGCCCGATCCCACGTCTCGCGGGAGAATCCTGGATGGACCTTCTGGAAGTCGTAGCCCTTCTGCGCGTGCATGCGGATGAGCCGCTCGGCGTCGTCGGGTGTGCGGGCGCTGTTCTGGTTCAGCGAAAAGGCCCCCACGTCGAGGTTCGGCCCGACGACCTCGCCGGCGTCGAGCATGCGCTCGAGCTCGAGCTGGTAGTCGGCGCCGAGCATCCCGCGGATGGTGGTGATGCCGTTGGCCACGTAGAGGAACAGGATGTCCTCCAACGCTTCGCGGTCCGGCCACTGGTCGCTGCTCGGCTGCTGGACCGGCGGCACGTGGGCGTGCATCTCCGCGAGACCGGGGAGGAGCCACTGCCCCCGGCCGTCGATCCGGGTGGCGTCGGCGGGGACGCGCACCTGACCGGCGGGCCCGACGGCCTCGATGACGCCCCCACGGACGACGACGGTCCGGTCGGGGAGCACCGTCCATTCGCTGTCCATGGGGATGACGCTCACGCCCTCGATGGCGTACACGCCCTGGTCGGGCGCCTGGGCGCCGATGGCCTGGACGCCGGCGAGGACGAGGAGGGAGAGGAGGGCGGGAACGCGACGCGTGGGGCGCGACATGACACGATCTCCTGGGTGGCGCGGATGGACGCTGCGGGGGCTCACGGGCTCTCCTGGGACGGACGGCCTTCCCACGATGGTTGCGCACCGGCGGAGAGGAAAGGGAGCGGTCACGTCGCCCGGTTCCGCCCGGGGGGGCCGCATGGTACCCTTGTTCGCGGCCGGGACCCCGGCCGCGTGCACCGATTTTCCCCGCTCCGCGCATACGCCATGGCCGCCCAGTCGCCCCGCCTGCTCGCCGCCGACGCCCTCCTGGCGCCGCCGGCCCGTTCGCTCCTTCCGCTCGCCGCCGCCCTCCTGGCGCCGGCCGCCCGTGGGCTCCGGCTGGCCGCGGCCGCCCTGATTGCGTCGGCCGCCCGTTCGCTCGGGCTGCTCGCCGCCGCCCTGATTGCGCGGCCGACGCGTTCGCTCCTCCTTCTCGCGGCCGCCCTGCCGGCGCCGGCCGTCCTGGCCGCCCAGGCCCATCCCATGCCCACCCGGGACGCGCTGCTGGCGCCGTGGCTGGCGTGGGAGGAAGGGCGCTACGACGACGCCCTGGAAGGATATCTGCGGGCGCTGGAGGCCCCCGGCGGCGAGGCCCTGGTCGGCGCCGTGGCCGGCCTCACCGGCGAGAGTTTCGAGAGCCGCGAGCTCGCACCGGACGGCAGCGGGCTCCGCGTGGCCGGTGACGGACGGTGGGCCTCCTGGGAGGTGGTGGAGGATGGCCGTACGCTCACCCGCGTCGTCGACCTGGCGAACGGCCAGGCCGTGGTGGCGACGCTCCCCGGGGGGGGTGCGGCGTTCGTGGACGACGGCGTGGCGTACCGGTTCGTCGACCCGGAGCCCGGGCCGGCGTTGGTCGAGGCCCGCCGTGCCATGGACCAGGCCGCCGGCCGGGACGCCTTCGTCGCCGCGCGCAGCGCCCTGGAGCGGGCGGAGGCGGTGCAGGCGTCGGTCCGGGTGCGGTCGCTTCCTTCGGGCTCGGAGCGCACGCTCGACCTCGGGGGATGGGACCCGGTGGCGCTGAGCGCGGCGCCGGGAGGTCCGCTCCTGGTCGTGGCCTACCCCGCCGATGGCGATGCGACGGACCTGGTCCACGTCACCGCCGCCGGATCCCGCGGCCTCGGCCTGCAGGGGCTGGTGGGCGTGGTGCCCGGGCCCGGCGGAGCCTGGCTCGCCGCCGTCGTGCCTCGCGCCGGGGGGTCCTCCGTGGTGCTGGTGGACGCCGCCACGGGCCGCCGCCGGGTCTTCGAGGGCCGCGACGATCCGGCGTTCTCGGCCGACGGGCGCACCCTCGCGCTGCGGCACCGGGAGGGTGGTGAGCACCGGGTCGAGGTGGTGCGCATCGGACCGGACGGGGCCGGCCGCCCCGACGTGGTCGTGCGCTCGGCCATGGAGATCGCCGATCCCACGCCCTCGCCCGACGGCCGCTGGATCGCGTACGCCAAGCGGCCCGTGCACGACTGGGAGCTGTTCCTGGCTCCCGCGGCGGGCGGCGCGGAGCGCCAGCTTTCATGGGAGATCCAGCACGACCAGTTCCCGACCTGGGTCGACGGGTCGCGCGTGTTGGCCATGAAGGGAGAGGGGCGCCACCGGAGGGCCTACCTGTACGAGGTGGAGGGCGGTCGTCCGGTGCGCCTCCACCACAACAATACGGTGCGCACCATCGCCCCGGAGTACGAGTGGGCGGTGGTGCCCGGTGGAGGCTCCGTCTTCCTGGTGTCGGAGCGCGACGGCGACACCGTCTCACCGGAGCGGGGCGTGTACCGGGTGGACCTGACGAGGCCCGTGGGCCGGGCGGCCCTCCGCCAGCGCCTGGAGTCCGCCCTCGCGGCCGAGACCGATCTCCGGGCCCGGGGCTCCCGTGCGTTCATGCCCATCGCCGACCGCGTGCGTCCCGTCACCGAGGCGGTGTCGGTGGCGCGCATCTACGCGTACGCCGACGACCTGTACCGCTTCGGCTCCAAGTTCATCACCCGGCCGGGCAACGCCCTGGCGATCGAGTACATCGCGGAACGCTTGCGGGAATGGGGATACGAGCCCGAGCTGCAGTGGTTCGAGCCCCGGCCCGGCCTGCGCAGCGCCAACATCATCGCCCGCATCCCCGGCACCGTGGACCCCGACGCGGTCTACGTGGCCAGCAGCCACTTCGACTCGGTGGAGCGGGGCCCCGGCGCGGACGACGACACGTCGGGCACCACGGCGCTGCTCGAGGCGGCGAGGGTGCTCAAGGACCACCCCCAGCCCGCCACCATCGAGCTCGCGTTCTTCACCGGCGAGGAGGCCGGGCTGCTGGGGAGCCGGGAGTACGTGCGCCGCGCCGTCGCGGAGGGCAAGGACATCGTGGGCGCCCTCAACAACGACATGATCGGCTGGTCCAACGGCCCCCGTCTGGACAACACCATCCGGTACTCGAACGTGGGCATCCGCGACATCCAGCACGCGGCGGCGCTCTTCTTCAGCGACCTCATCACGTACGACGCGCTCTACTACAAGAGCACCGACGCCGCGGCCTACTACGAGGCGTACGGCGACATCGTGGGGGGCATCGGCTCCTATCCGGTCCTCGGCAACCCCCACTACCACCAGTTCACCGATCGGCTCAACACCATAAACCAGCGCCTCGTGGCCGAGGTCTCGAGGACCACCGTGGCGACGCTCATGCTGCTGGCCTCCAGCCCGGCGCGCCTGCGGGACGTGCGGGTTCGGCGCGTGTCCGGGGGTCATGAGGTGGACTGGGCTCCGGCGGTGGAGAGCACCGTGCGGGCGTACGAGGTGCGCTGGACCGACGCGTCCGGAGCCTTGCGCACCACGCGGGTCGACGCGGTGGCCGGAGGGGCACGGCCCTCCGTCCGCCTGGTGGGTGCCCGCCCGGGAAGCCCGGTCTCGGTGAAGGCGGTGAACGCCCGCGGGATGGAAGGCTGGGACTGGGCCCGCGCAACGATGCCGCGCTAGCCCGGCGCTCCAGGCATGGATCTCGTCCCTTCGGCCCTCGGGCTCCTGGTGGGCCTGGCGCTGGGCATGCTGGGAGGCGGCGGTTCGATCC
>JAHWKH010000075.1 GCA_019347995.1 Gemmatimonadota bacterium
GAGGCGGCGGCCGCGGCCGCCGCAGGAGACGGCGAGAAAGCCCAGCGGATCGTGGACGAGCTGGCGGCGAGCCATGAGAGCCTGCTGCGCACGGTCGCGCCGACCCAGGCCGACGAGACCTCGGCCGATCTTGCAGAGCTCGCCGCGCGCACCGCGGCGCTCCTTCGCAGCGTTGCGATCCTCCGCGAGTGCACGGCGCGCACGCGCGACGCGGTGCTCGCATACGGCGAGCTCGCCTCCACTCCGATCGTCGCTGCCGCGCTTCGCCGCTCAGGCGTCGACGCACGGCCCGCCGCGGCCACCGCCTTCGTGGTCACGGACGACGCGTTCGGTAACGCCGCCCCGCTGTTCGCCGAGACCTACGCCGCCGCGCGGGACTGGCTACAGCCGCTGGTCAAGGGTGGGACGGTGCCGGTCGTGACCGGGTTCATCGGGTCGACCGCCGACGGCGTCACCACCACCCTGGGTCGGGGAGCATCCGACTACACGGCGGCGATCCTCGCGGCGGGCCTCGGGGCGGGGGAGTGCCGCATCTACACCGACGTCAGCGGCGTCATGAGTGCCGACCCGCGGATGGTGGAGGGGTCGTCCCGCGGCGGTCACGCCCGGGCGGGCGCCACTCCGGGATCGCATTCGGTGCAGTAGCCCGTGAGCTCCAGGCGGTAGCCGGTGACCCGGAAGTCTCCGGCGCCGGCGCGCAGGGAGGCCAGGTCGTCCGGGGGGATCCGTCCGTGGACGTCGGCGACCCGGCCGCACTCGACGCAGCGCACGTGGGGGTGCGGATCGGTACGGCCGTCGTAGCGGGCGGAGCCGTCGGAGTAGGTCAGCTTCATGGCGAGCCCGCAGCCCACGAACGTCTCCAGGCTCTTGTAGACCGTGGCCAGGGAGATGCCGGGCTGGCCGCCCCGCACCTCGCGGAAGACCTCTTCGGCGGTGGGGTGGGACGTGGTCGCCGACAGATAGCGGTAGACTGCCGCACGCTGCTCCGTGAAGCGCTGGCCGCTGGCCTCGAGGGCCTCGCGCAGCACGCGCTCCGATGTTTCGGTCACAGTGGCCATTTTCCTCGATTCCTCACTGGCAGGGTGTCCGGCGAATCCCGCCACAACCCTTTGAACGATAGGAGAAGCGATGACCTCATGTCAACCGCGCGTCCGCCTGCGAATTGCCAATTTTGCCCTCGGCCGGGGGAGGACGCCTTGAGCTCCCCCGAGCCGGCGGGGCCGCTCCTGACGCTCGAGCCCCTGCTCGAGGCCCTGCGCGTGGGGGTGGAGGACGCCGGCTGGACCCTCTCGGGCCTCCAGAAGACCACGAGCTACGAGTTCGAGGGGCGCTGGGCGGGAGAGTCGACGCGCAGCGCCTATGTCTTCTTCCATCACGAGGACCGCTGGGAGGGCGCCAACGTTGAGCTGTACCTGGACGAGACGCCCCGGGGCCTCAAGGGGAACCTGCAGCTCGTCCTGGACGGTCCCTCCCTGGGCGCCATGGCGGACCCCGCCGGGGCCCTGGGCGACATGGCCGCCGCCGCACGGACGTGCCTGCCGGAGGGGTACGTGGTTCCCCTGACGCTCCGCTTCAGCCTCCCGCGCGCGCAGGACGCGCCGAAGACCGCGGACGGCGAGTGGCGTGTGAAGCTTCGCCTGCCCCGGGCGGCGATGGAGGCCGGCGCCGGGGCCGTGGCGGCGCTGGCGTCGGCCACGGTGGCGGCCTTCGAGTCGCTCCTCGTCCATCCGGTCGTGGCCGAGCACGCGCTCCTCGACTAGCCGGGCCCGTAGAAGGGAACCGCCGCGGCCCGGTGCTTGCCGCCCTCCGGCGACACGGCCTACTCTGGCGGCCCGGCGTCCGGTGAGACGGCCCGCCGGCGCACCCGATCCACCGGAGGAGTTGGATGAGCGAGGACCCGCGCACCATGGACGCGCTCCTGCACGAGGACCGCCGCTTTCCCCCGCCCGAGGCGTTCCGCGCCGCCGCCGTGATCTCCGACGACGACGTCTACGACGAGGCGGCGCGAGACCGGGAGGCGTACTGGGCGGCGTGGGCGGAGGAGCTCGACTGGTTCGAGCCCTGGCACACCGTACTGGAATGGGAGCCGCCGCACGCGAAGTGGTTCCTGGGAGGCAAGCTCAACGTCGCCCACAACTGCCTGGATCGCCATCTCGAGGGCCCGCGGCGCGACAAGGCCGCTCTCGTCTGGGAGGGGGAGCCGGGGGACAGGAGGACGTTGACCTACGCCGACCTCCACCGGGAGGTCTGCACGTTCGCCAACGTCCTGAAGGTTCTGGGCGTGGAGAAGGGCGACCGGGTGGCCATCTACCTGCCCATGATCCCCGAGGCGGCGGTGGCCATGCTGGCGTGCGCCCGCATCGGAGCGCCCCACTCGGTGGTGTTCGGAGGCTTCAGCCCCGAGTCCCTGGCGGGACGCATCAACGATGCCCAGGCGAAGGTCCTGATCACCGCCGACGGCGGCTACCGCCGGGGCCAGCCGGTTCCCCTGAAGGAGAACGCCGACGAGGCGGTGGCGTCGTGTCCCGGCATCGAGAGCGTCGTCGTGGTGGCCCGGGGCGAGGGCATCACGGGCAGCACCATGACCGCGGGACGGGACCACTGGTACCACGAGCTGATGGAGAGGGCGTCGGCCGATTGTCCCGCCGAGCCCATGGACTCCGAGGACCTGCTCTACATCCTCTACACGTCGGGCACCACCGGGCAGCCGAAGGGGGTGGTGCACACGACCGGCGGGTACCTCACGCAGGTCTACGCCACCACCAGGGCCGTCTTCGACCTGAAGGAGGACGACGTCTACTGGTGCACCGCGGACGTGGGCTGGGTCACCGGCCACAGCTACATCGTGTACGGGCCCCTGGCGAACGGCGCCACGTGCCTCATGTACGAGGGCGCCCCCGACTGGCCCGACCGGGGCCGCTTCTGGAAGCTGTGCGAGACGTACGGCGTGAGCGTCTTCTACACGGCGCCCACGGCGATCCGCGCCTTCATGCGCTGGGGCGAGCGCTGGCCCGGGGAGTACGACCTCTCGAGGCTCCGCCTCCTTGGCACGGTGGGCGAGCCCATCAACCCCGAGGCGTGGATCTGGTACAACGAGGTCATCGGCGGCGGCCGGTGCCCCATCGTGGACACGTGGTGGCAGACCGAGACCGGCGCCATCATGATCACGCCCCTTCCGGGAATCACCGAGACCAAGCCCGGCACCGCCACGCGCGCGTTCCCCGGCATCGACGCCACGATCCTCGATGAGAACGGCGGGGAGACCGACGCCGGCTACCTCGCCATCACGTCGCCCTGGCCGTCGATGCTGCGCACCGTGTGGGGCGACGACGCCCGCTTCCGCGAGCAGTACTGGTCGACATGGGACGGGATCTACTTCCCCGGCGACGGCGCCAAGCGCGACGAGGACGGATACTTCTGGATCCTCGGCCGCGTCGACGACGTCCTCAACGTGGCCGGCCACCGCATCGGCACCATGGAGGTGGAGAGCGCGCTGGTCGACGACCTGCGCGTGGCCGAGGCGGCCGTGGTGGGCAAGGCCCACGACGTGAAGGGCCAGGCCATCGCCGCGTTCGTGACGCTCAAGGAGGGCCACGAGCCCTCGGACGAGCTGGCGCAGGAGCTGCGGGCGCACGTGGCGCAGAAGATCGGCGCCATCGCCCGGCCCGAGGCGGTGCTCTTCACGGCCGACCTGCCCAAGACCCGCTCCGGCAAGATCATGCGGCGCCTCCTCCAGGACATCGCGGAGGGACGGGCGGTGGGCGACACCACCACGCTCGCCGATCCGGCCGTGGTGCAGCGGCTCAAAGACCGCTACGAGGAGGAGGGGAAGGTCTAGGCACGCGACCCGGGGCGTCCGCTACGGCGCGCTGCGCCCCGTCTCGCCCTCCTCGAGGGGATCGCCCAGCGGATCGGGCGTGGGGGGGCGCTTCTTCGCCCGCTCCCCCGCCGACTTCTCCTTCACGGGGCGCGCCGGGATGCCCACGTGCACCGTGTGGGGCACGGTGTCCTTCGTCGCCATCGCCATCGCCCCTACCATGGAGTCCTCGGCCACCCGCGTGCCCGCCAGGACAGTGGCGTGGTAGGTGAGGCGCACGCCGTCCTCGATGACCGTCCGGGGCGTGTTCACGTTGCGGCCGTCCACGATGTCGTGGCTGTGGCTGTAGACGTTGGCGAAGTCCGAGATGGAGACGCCGTTGCCGATCCGGATGCCGCCCCGGTCGTCCAGGAGCACATGGCGGTGGACCACCACGTTGTCGCCCACCTCAAGGTTGTAGCCGAACGACAGCTTCACGTGGTGGAACGCCTTGAAGTTGCGGCCGCAGCTCCTGAAGATCCGCTTCGCCAGGATGCGCCGCAGGCGGACGCCCAGGTGCACGTTCTCCCCCAGGGGGCTCCTGTCGAACATCTCCCACAACCAGATGAGCGGCTTCACCCGGTCGTATCTCTCCAGGTCGATCTCGCCGTAGTATTCGGGCTCCAGCGTCACGTTGGCGGCGTCTATCTGGGACAGCGCCACGCGAGCGCCCAGCGGAAGGCGCCGGGGGTCGACGTCCGCCAGGTGCGGGTAGTAGATGTCGCCGAGCACGCGACGACAGAGCGCGTACCGGTTGCAGTCCGGTTGCGCCAGGGAGGCCTCGAGGGAATCGAGCCACTCGTCGTAGAGGGCCTGGGTGGACGCCTCCAGGGGTACCGGTCGGAGGGGGAGAAACGCCATCGGCTGGACCCGGGTAGGGAGTCATGGTCGATCGTCGGCCGCGCAAAGCTTACCACGCTTCCACCTCCCAATCCACGGGGGTTCCATGCACGACGTCCTGCGGCAGCGTCTCCTCAGGAAGATCGACAGCCTGCCGGACGAGCAGGTCTACCAGGTACTGGACTACATCGAGTTCCTGGAATCCAAGTACGCCCGCCACCTCCCGCAGGAGGCCACGGGCCTGCAGAAGTTCGCGGAGGGGCTGGAGGATCGCCTGCGCAGGAAGGCGGTGAGCCCGGCGACCATCCGGGAGGCGTTCCAGCTCATCGCGGCGGCCGACCGGGTCCTGTCCAGCGTCTCCACGGCCGGCACGCGCCTCCTGGGAGAGCTCGGGGCCATGGGCGAGGAGGACGGCGGGCAGGGGGCCGGTCCGCCGTCGGGCCGCCGGCCGCCGCCGCCCCGATCCGGGAGCGCCGGGGGGAGCCGACCGGCCGCGGGAGAGACCCCTCCCCACGGCGATCCGCTGCGCACCCGGCATGAGGCGGGGGAGGCCCGAGAGGGGCCTTCCGGCGAGGGTTGACACCCTCCGGCGGCCTCGACTAACCTCACCCATGGAAGGAGCCGTATCCGAAGCCGAGCGGCCTGAGCCCGCCCTCCGAGGTGTCCCGCGGGACACGGTCGGGGGGCGGGCGTGCATTATCCGGCTGGACCGCCGATGGCCGCCCCCCCACCGAAAGAGCCCATGACCGAACCCCGCCGCAGCGCCGTGATCCTCAAGGAGGCGCTGACGTTCGACGACGTCCTCCTCGTGCCCGGCCACTCCACCGTCCACCCCAGGGACACCGAGCTGGGCAGCCGCGCGACGTCGAAGGTGGCGCTGCAGATCCCCCTCCTCGCCGCGGCCATGGACACCGTGACCGAGTCGCGCATGGCCATCCAGATGGCGCGGGAGGGCGGCATGGGGATCATCCACAAGAACATGTCCGTGGACCGCCAGGCCGAGGAGGTCGACCGGGTCAAGCGCTCCGAGAGCGGGATGATCCTCAACCCCATCACGCTGGGTCCCGACGCGACCCTGCGCCAGGCCCACGAGCTCATGGGCCGCTTCTCCATCAGCGGGGTGCCCATCGTCGAGAACGGAGAGCGGCTCGTGGGCATCATCACCAACCGCGACCTCCAGTTCGAGACCCAGCTCGACCGGCCCATCCGCGACGTCATGACGTCGGACGGCCTGGTCACGGTCCCCGTGGGCACCACGCTGGACCAGGCCGAGGCGGTACTCCACGAGCACCGCATCGAGAAGCTCCCGGTGGTGGACGGCGAGGGGCGGCTCAAGGGCCTCATCACGGTGAAGGACATCTTCAAGCGCCGCCGCTATCCGGACGCCTGCAAGGACGAGCACGGCCGACTCCGTGTGGGCGCCGCGGTCGGCACGTCGCAGGCCGATCTGGACCGCGCGGCCGCCGTGCTGGACGCCGGGGTCGACCTGCTGGTGATCGACACCGCCCACGGCCATTCGATCCGCGTTCTCGACAGCGTCGCACGCGTGAAAAAGCTGTCGAACGCCGTTCAGGTGATCGCGGGCAACGTCGCCACCGCCGACGGCACGCAGGCGATGGTGGACGCGGGCGCGGACTCGATCAAGGTCGGGGTGGGGCCGGGTAGTATCTGTGTGACGCGCGTCGTCACCGGCTACGGGATGCCACAGGTCACAGCGGTGATGGAGGCGTACGAGGTGGCGCACCGCGCGCGCATCCCCATCATCGCCGACGGCGGCGTCAAGGACGACAAGGACGTGTTCCTGGCGCTGGTGTGCGGCGCGACGTCCGTCATGATGGGCAGCGCCCTGTCGGGCACCGACGAATCGCCCGGCCAGGTCATCGAGGATCCCGCGAGCGGGCAGAAGCTCAAGATCTACCGTGGCATGACCTCGCCGCAGGCGGTGCTCCAGACCCTGTACAGCGCCGACCAGGCCGACGTGGACGAGGCGCTCGAGACGCCTTCGGAGGGGCAAGAGATCCAGGTGCGCTACAAGGGCAGCGTGGTGGACATCCTGTCGCGCATGCGGGGCCACCTGCGCTCGGCGGTGAGCTACGCGGGCGCGCGCTCGCTGGCCGAGGCCCGCGACGCCGTGGTGCGCGACCCCATGCGCTGGCTGGTGCCTCTGTCGGAGGCGGCGCGGCGGGAGTCGTACGAGCGGTAGAAGGGGCCTGCGGCCGAGGTCGGGGAGTCCATTCCCGGTGCCGGGGTTTCGGCGGCGAGGCTCCTCCGGCATCTTTGGCCATGCATCCCTTGCGCCCCTCCCGCTCCGTTCTCGTCGCCGCGGCCCTGGCGGCCGGTCTGGCCTGCTCCGACGCCGCGCCCGAGCCCGTCCCGCTGGGTCCGGTGGACGGCCACGACCTGCCCGGGTCCGACCTGGGACGGGTGGCGGTGGGAGAGCCGCCGCCGGACTTCTCCCTCGAGTCGTACGACGACGGGGTCGTGACCCTCTCCGACTTCCGCGGCGAGAAGAACGTGATCCTCGTCTTCTATCGGGGCCACTGGTGACCCTACTGCGCCCGTCAGCTCGGTGAGCTGAGCGACCTCCTCGACGAGGAGGAGAAGGACTCCACCGTCATCCTCGCCGTCTCGGTGGACGACCGGGAGCGCCAGCAGCTCATGATCGATCGCGTGGCGGAGGAGCATGGCGCCACCCTGGACTACACGCTCCTCTCCGATCCGGGGCACCGGGTCATCGACCGCTACGGGCTCTTCAACGAGGACGCGGCGCCCGACCGCCCCATCCCCCATCCGACGGTCTACGTCATCGACAGGGACGGCATCGTGCGCTGGTCGTTCACGGAGGTGGACTACCGGGTGAGGCCGGAGAACGCCGACATCCTGCGGGAGCTGCGCGCCCTGCGCTGAGGGGAAGCGCGCTCGACGCTCCGGCACCCGCCTGGGCCGCGAGGTGCCGCGCCCGCGACCCTCCGGCACCGGTCCTGCTCGCGGGGTACGCCACACCCGCAATGGATCCCGGCGACGGAGGACGGATGGGCTCGTGGAGAGGGCTGGACGTGGAGAGCGAGGGCACGGGCATCTCCCGTCCGCTGAGCCGCCAGGTGAACACGCTGGGCGCGATGCTGGGGGAGGCGGTGCGCGCCCGCTACGGCGACGCCACGCTGGAGCTCGTCGAGGAGCTGCGCCTCCTGTGCAAGCGGGCGGAGGCCGAGGGCGACGACGCCCTGCGCCAGCGGGCCGCGCACCGGATCGGCGAGCTCGGCCTGGACCGGATCGTCGCGCTGGTCCGCGTCTACACGGCGTTCTTCCACCTGGTGAACCAGGCGGAGAAGCAGGAGATCATGCGCATCAACAGGGAGCGCGCGCGCTCCCGGGGCGGGGACGCCGGCCGGCCCGAATCCATCGCCCACACGATGACGCGGCTGAAGGATTCGGGTTGCTCCCTGGAGCAGGCCATGGCCGCCCTCGCACGCCTCGACGTGCAGCCCACCCTCACGGCCCACCCCACCGAGGCCCGCCGGGCCACCGTGCTCGAGAAGCAGCAGCGCATCGCCGCCCTCCTCACCCGACTCCAGCGCACCGACCCGACGCCCGACGAGGAGGAGGAGGTGCTGGACGCGGTCTATGCGGAGGTCGCGCTCCTCCTGGCGACCGACGACCTGCGGGCCGACCGGCCCGACGTGCGCGACGAGGTCGAGCAGGGCCTCCACTTCCTGGCCGGCGTGATCTGGGACACCGTCCCGCGCATCCTCGAGGACGTGCGCCGGGCCGTGGAGCGCTGCTGGGGCGAGCGCCCCCGCGTGCCCCCGTTCCTGCGCTACCGCTCGTGGATCGGCAGCGACCGTGACGGCAATCCTAACGTAACCGCCGACGTGACGCGCTGGACGTTCCAGGTGCAGCGCGAGACGGCCCTGCGGCGGCACCTGGCTTCGCTGGACGACCTCCACGCGGCGCTGAGCGTCTCGGAGCGGCACGCCCCCGTGCCCGAGGCGATGCGAGCGTCGCTGGAGCGCGACCAGGAGGAGGCTTCGCTCCCGGAGAAAGAGGCCACGCTCCACCGCCACGAGCCGTACCGGAGGAAGGTCGGTCACATGCGCGTGCGGCTGCGCCGGCTTCTCGGGGAAGGCGGGGGAGCGGCCCACGCCTACGACGGGGCGGCGTTCGTGGCCGACCTGGAGGGGATCGAGGAGGCCCTGGAAGCCTCCAACCTCGGGGCCGTGGCGGCGCGCGGGCCCCTGGCGCGGCTGCTCGACCAGGCCCGCACGTTCGGCTTTCATCTCGCCGCCCTGGACGTGCGCCAGCACAGCCGCGTGCACGAGGAGGGTGTCGCGGAGCTGCTGCGGATCGCCGGCGTGGAGGACGACTACGCCGCCCTCGACGAGGAGGCGCGCGTCGCGGTCCTCGAGCGCGAGCTCGCCAGCCCGCGGCCCCTGCTCGCGCCCGGCGCGGA
>JAHWKH010000076.1 GCA_019347995.1 Gemmatimonadota bacterium
CCGACAAGCTCACCCTCCATCCGACCATGAAGAGGAGGGCCGAGAGCAGCCAAACCGCGGCAAGCAGCCCGACGAGAGCCAGCGAAGGCCGGGGCATCCAGTCGACATAGGGCGTCAAGAGCGTTTCGCTACGGGTCAGGTCAGTGAGGATGGGCAGGGCGACGAGGGCGCGAATCGCGGCGGCCCCGCCGAGGACCGCCCGGGCGCGTTCCGCCGCGGCGTCCGGGAGGGGCGGGCGGGCCTCGGTGGCCGGACAGATGGACCGCGGGGCGCCGCCGGCGGACAGGACCCGCGCGCAGGCGTCGTGGGCCATGCCGTACGCGACGCCGTAGGGAAGCGCGGCGGCGGAGGCGCGCCGGAACGGGGAGAGCGTCTCACGGAGGTTCTCGACGACTTCCCGGTGCACCGGCCGCGTGGCGCCGCCCGGCTCCCATCGCTCGAGGTGGGCGCGCAGGATCCCGTCGGGCGAGGGGCAGGCGCGCAGCACGAACACGTCGCGGCCGCGCCCATGTGCTTCCAGGAGGTTTCCGAACGGGCAGGCGCCACCCGGCGGGGGCAGGCGCTCCACGAAGCGGCCGTCGCCGTCGAACCGGTGGGCCGGACCTCCCAGCGTCTCCAGGACGAGGATGTCCTCGCCCGCCACGGCCACTGCGGCGGGCCTCGTCATCTCTCCGGGACCCTGGCCGGCGCCTCCGGCCGCCACGACGGGACGCCCGGACGCGTCGAGCCAGAGGAGGCGTGAGCCCGTCGCGTCCAGCACCGTCCAGCCGCTCCCGGTCTCCACCGCGTCGTGGACGGCGACCAGCGGAAGGACCGGCGCGCTCCGCGCCTCGAAGGTGGACGCGGCGTCCGGGGGCGGAAGCCTCCGCGTGTCGGACGGGGCCTCGATCCCGCCACCGGGACGGGGAGCCTGGAGGAACACCGCCAGCGCCACGGCCGGAGCGCCGAGCAGGAGGAGCCATCGGTGGAAGGGTCGCATGGGGCCTCGCTGGAGTAGGGGCAGGATGTCGTCCCGCCCATGGCGGAGCCATGGTGGGATGGGACCGAACCCCCCGGTCCTGGCCCGGACCGGGGGGCGGGCGGTCACATGCGGATGAACGACCACCAGGCGAGGCCGGCGGCGCATCCCACGAGATCGAAGGCGGCCGCGCCGCCGCAGATCGTGTCCCACACGTCCCCTGCCAGGCACTGGTTGTACGAGACCAGGACGTTGTTCAGGCAGTGGCCGAAGCTCTCGGTGAGGGTGCACTGCCGGGGAGCGTCCCACTGGTCGACGGCGTAGCAGTCCTGGGCGTGGAGCGCGCCCACCCGCAGGAATGCGGCGAGGGCCGCGAGGAGCAGGAGGCGGTGGATGAGGGAGCAGCGGAGAAAGCGGAACACGGTGCACCTCCGGACGACGATGTCGATCCGGGCCGGCGCTTCCGGCCCGGGACGCGCCGGGGCGGCGGGTGGGACATCGCGCGGAATCGTCCAGAGGTGATCGAATCGACCGGAGGTGGCCTCGATGTCACGGCTGCGCCGGGACCGCGGATCGCCTCCCTTTGTGGGGTCCCGGGGGTGGTCGTGTGCGCCGCCGTGGCGCGCTCGCGGAATGCCGTCTGAACGGAGCGTGCCGCACCGGGATCCAGGGGCGCTGGAAGGGCGGGATGGGTCGGACCGACCTGGGAGAAACCCGGGCGGCTCCGTCCCCGTAGGGTCCCACGATCACTGGATTCCGACGCGGGAGGGAGGAAGCATGCGTACGTTCGCCGGGCTGTTCGTGGGTGGCCTCGCCACCCTCTTCATCATGAAGCTGCTGGCGGGGCTGTTCCTCCCACTGCTGGGCCTGGTCCTCGGCCTGGTCGGGATGGTCGTGAAGATCACCCTCTTCGGGCTGGTCGCCTGGTTCGTGTACCGGTTCCTCACGAGCCGGAGGCGCGAGCGCGCGGTCTGATCGGCCGCCGCCGGACGCTCCGGCGGGGGTCTACTCCCGCACGTACTCGCGCAGGCGGTCGATCTGCTCCTGCTTGCCCAGGACGATGATCTCGTCGCCCGCGTCGAGCCGGGAGTCGGCCACCGGGTTGAACACGAAGCCGCCTCCGTCCGTCGATTTCCTCATGGCGATGACGATGAGGCCGGTCTCGTGCGGGATGCGGGCCTCGGCCAGCGTCCGACCCGCCACCGGGCTCTTCTCCGGGATCGCCGTGCCCTCCATGCGCAGCGCCATCTCGGAGGAGCGGGTTGCGATGTCGAGGAAGCTCACCACGGACGGCCGCAGGAGCATGGACGCCATGCGGATCGCGCCGCTGACGTTGGGGCTCACCACGTGGGTGGCGCCGGCCCGGTAGAGCTTGTCCATGGTCTCCTCCTCGTACGCCCGGGCCACGATCACGGCCTCGGGGTTGAGATCACGGGCCGAGAGGCACACGAAGAGGTTGTCGGTGTCGCCGCTGAGGCACGACACCAGCCCCCGGGCCTTCCCCAGGCCGGCCTCCAGCAGCGTCTGGTCGTGGGTGGCGTCGCCCTCGACCACGTAGGCGTCGGGGATGATGGAGAGGAGGTTCTCCACGCGTGACGGATCGCGCTCGATGACGATCCAGGGCGCGTTCATCGCCTCGAGCTCCTGCACCACCTGCCGCCCGGTGCGGCCGGCGCCGCACACGATGAAGTGCCCTTCCATCTCTCCGATCTCGCGCATGATCCTGCGCCTCCTCAGCACGTTCTTCAGGTCCAACTCGACGATGAGCGACGTGATGAGCGCGAACCACAGGCCCATCCACGTGACGCCTCCCAGGAGGAGGGCCATGGTGAAGTGCCGCCCCGTCTGCGAGAGCGGTCGCACCTCCTCGTAGCCCACCGCGGTGATCGTGATGGCCGCCATGTAGAGGGCGTCGAGCCAAGGCCATCCCTCGATGAGGACGTATCCCACGGTGCCCGCCCCCGTGAGCACCAGCAACAAGAGCATTGCTGCGAGGAAGCGAGGGATGAAAACTTTCATGGACGCTCGCGCGGAGGGGTGCGGGGGCGAAAGAACCTAGGCAGGATGCGGCCTTTCGGCCACAGGCTCCCTTGACGGGGTTCGGAGGGCCGCTTACCGTACATGGGTTCTCGCCCCGGAAGCCCCAATCATCGAGGATTTTCGCGGCTTTTCGGGTACCTGGCTCCCTCCTCGCCGTGGTTCGGAAGGAGCGTTCGGCTGGACCGTCGGGCGGCCGTGGCCGCGACACCGTTTTCTCCCCCTCTTCACAGGAGTAGCAGCATGAACAAGTCCGATCTAGTGGACGCCCTCGCCGACCGCACCGGCATGACGAAGGCCGATGCCTCCCGGGCCGTGGACGCCCTCTTCGACACGAGCGAAGGCGTCATCGTCCGCACGCTCAAGAAGGGCGACCGTGTGCAGATCACCGGCTTCGGCACGTTCGAGGCCAAGAAGCGGAAGGCGCGTACCGGAAGGAACCCCCGTACGGGCGAGACCATCAAGATCGCTGCTACCAAGACGCCCAGCTTCCGCGCCGGCAAGGGCCTGAAGGACGGCATCAAGTAGGAGGCCCTCCAGGGGACAGCGGTCCGGGACCCCCCGGGTCGGCACCCCCGTCGGATACCGAGAGAGGCCGCGGGCCGTCAACCCGGCGCGGCCGCGCTTTTCGCCGGGTGGGATGGGGGCGGCGGGGGGGGCACGCTCCCCCAAGCGTCGGCGCGGGCCGGCGATCACCCGTCCCCGCGCCGCCCCCGCCCCCCCCCGGGCGGGGGGGCCGCTCCCGCGTGCCGCGGTCGTAGTCGACGCGCACGGCGCGCCCGCGCACCGTCACCCCGTTGAGGCCGCGGATGACCTTGTCGGCGGCGTCGCGCTCGATCTCCACCAGCGAGAAGCTGTCCCGGATCTCGATCTTGCCCACCTGCGCGCCCTTGATCCCGGCTTCGCCGGTCATGGCGCCCAGCAGGTCGCCGGGACCCACGCCGTCGCGCTCCCCCAGGCTCACGTAGAGCCGGACGAACGCGGCCGGCGCGGAGCCGGCCGCGGCCGCTCCGGCGCCGGCCACCGGAGCCGCGGCCATCTCCGGGGCGGCTCCGCCTTCCCGGAGGAGGAGGAGCGCCGCGGCGGCCAGCTCCTCGGCTCCCCGCCGCTCCATGAGCGGGCCGAGCGCCGCCAGGTACGCGGGCATCTCGTCGCGCTCGACCGCCTCTTCCAGGCGCGCGAGGAGGCGGCTCAGCGGATTCTCCGGGTGGGTCGGCAGCGGTGGGAAGGGGATCACCGTATAGCCCGTGCGCCGCGCCACGTCGCGCAGGTGCGGCATCTCCCGGGGGAGCACCAGCGCGTAGCCACCCCGTCCGGCACCGTGGCGGCGGTCCAGGGCGTCGGGGCCGACGGGCGCGTCCACGCTGATGACCACCACGCCGTCCTCGTGGGCGTCGAGCGCGTGGCGCGCCTCCATCTCGTCCACGGCGAGCCACACCGGGACGCTCTCGTCGCCGGGGCGGCCCGAGCCGAATCCGTGGAGCGCCAGGAAGTCTCCCACGTCGGCGGCCCGGTCCTCGGAGCGGAGGAACAGGCAGGCGTGGCGCGCCTCGTCCGCCTCGAGCACCTCGGACACGAGGGTCAGCGCTCCCTCCTCACGATCGGGCACGATGCGGTAGCGCAGCTCTCCCCGGGCCGGCGGCTTGTCCGGCGGAGCGCCCGACACGGCGCGCGGAGGGACGTGCACGGCGCGCTTGAGGTGGCGCTCGCACAGGTCCTCGATCTCGGGCGTGAGCGGCAGGGTCACCACCACGCGCTGGGCCGGGCCGGGCAGGGACTCGAGCAGGGCCTCCACGCTCTCGAGCCCCTCCAGCCGCTGGATCTGGTCGGCGCCGTCCACCACCAGCGCCTCCACGGCGGCCAGGTCGAGGCGCGACTGGCCCACCCAGGACAGGAGGTCGGAGGGGGCCCCGAAGAGGATCGTGGCGCGCTCGGGAAGGACCCACGGCGCGCCCACGGATGCCACCGCGTGGCCCGTGGCCTGCGCCAGACGGCCGAGGGACTCGGCGAGCCGCCGCGCGACCTCGGCGGTGGGCGTGGCGACCAGCACCCGCGGGCCGCTGGCGTCGGCAGGGACACGATCCAGGAGCGGCGCCCCCCAGGCCACCATGGTGCCGCCCCCCGGGCCACCCTGCGCCACCAGGTTGTTCCCCCGGTGGATGACCGGAATGGCCCCTTCCTGGAGGGGCGTGGGGCGTTCAACGCCTTCGGCCGCCAGGGCCTCCACCAGCTCGGGCGCGAGTCCCAGGTCGTCGAAGGTCTCCATCAGGTCGGCTCGCCCTCTCCGGGCCCGCCGCGATCGCCGGGCTCGTAGGGGAGGCGATTCAGGAACTTCTGGATCTCGTAATCCATCCGGGACGTGCGCAGACGGTCCGTGTTGGCCACCACGTCGGTGTGCGGCCCGTGCCGGTGCACGCTCAGGGTCACCGTGCCCTCCTCGCCCGTGAAGGTGGCGGCGTGCGCCGACGCCTTCGATCGGCTGAGGCCGATGCGCTCCGGGAGGAACGCCTCCGCCTCGGCCATCACCTCCTCGGGGGAGAAGGCGGTCTTGCGCTGGTATCCGGCCATCGTGGATCCGTCGTCGTGTGGGTTCAGCGGTCTTCGAGAAACGCGGCGATCGAGTCCGGGGGGTGGAGCCCCTCCAGGCTGCGCGCCCCGGCCAGCAGGGTCGGAACCCCCCGGATGCCCAGGCGTTCCGCCGCGGCGCGCCCTTCTTCCACCGCCCCGGCATGCTTGTCGACGTCGAGCGTGGCCCGGGTGTCGGTCCAGTCCAGGCCGTGGGTCCGGCCCATCTCGGCGAGGACGTCCACGCGACCGATGTCGCGCCCCTCCACCAGGAAGGCGTGGAAGAGGGAGCGGTGCACCGGCTCGAAGAGGTCGTGGCCGCGCGCGTGGTGGGCCAGCTCGTGCGCCTTCCGGGTCCAGGGCACGAGCGAGGGCGCCGCCGCCAGCTCCAGCCCGTCCCCCCGGGCGGCCTCGGCCATGTCGGTCCAGTACTTCAGCCACGCGGGATCCTCGGGGTCCAGCAGGGGGGCGGGGGGCGGGCGGAGCTCGAAGGGACGGCGGCGGACGACGACGCCCAGCGCGGACTCCACCTCGGCGAGGCGGCGCTCCACGAGCAGCGACGCCGGATCCACGTAGTCGAAGAAGAGCTGGGCGGGGGCGTCGGGCATGGCGCCGAATCTGCCCGGACCGACGGGAGCGAGCAACGCCGCGGGGGCCCTCGCCTTGATGGGGCCGGTGGGGCCTCTCGATATTCCCCCACCCACGAGGACGACCCCAACGGAACCGACCATGGCCTTCAGCGCGAACATCGAGCGCCTCCAGCCCTCCGCCACCATCGCCGTCTCGTCCCTGGCGAAGCAACTGCGCCGCGAGGGGCGCCCGGTGATCGGCCTCAGCGCGGGCGAGCCCGATTTCGACACCCCCGGCTGGGTCGCCGAGGCGGCCACGGCCGGCATCCGGCAGGGGATGACGCGCTATACCCCCGCGGCCGGCATGCCGGAGCTGCGTCAGGCCATCGCCGGCTCCCTCTCGCAGCGCGCCGGCCGCGACATCGACCCCGACGGGGTGGTGGTGACGGCCGGCGCGAAGCAGGCCCTCTTCAACGCCTGCTTCTGTCTCTTCGGACCGGGCGACGAGGTGCTGGTGGCGGCGCCGTACTGGACCAGCCATCCCGAGATCGTGACGCTGGCCCGGGCCGAGCCGGTGCCGGTGCGGGGCGCGGAGGAGGACGGCTTCAAGCTCACGCCGGCGGTCCTGGACCGGGCCGCCAGCGGGCGCACGCGCGGGCTCATCTACAGCTCTCCCTCCAACCCTTCGGGGGCGGTCTATTCCCGGGAGGAGCTGACGGCGCTGGCGGAGTGGGCCCGCGACCGCGACGTGTGGCTGATCGCCGACGAGATCTACCGCTACATCCACTTCGGCGACGGGCCCGCCCCCGGGCTCCTGGAGCTGGACCCCGCCGCGCTGGGGCCGCACGTCCTCGTGGACGGCGCGTCCAAGGCCTTCGCCATGACGGGCTGGCGGATCGGCTACTCGTATTCGGAGGTCGAGGTGGCCCGGAAGATGACCGCGCTCCAGAGCCACGTCTCCTCGAACGCGGCCACCCCCTCGCAGGTCGCCGCGCTGGCGGCCTTCCGCAATCCCGACCACATCGAGATCGACATCGGCAACATGCTCGACGCGTTCCGCCGCCGCCGCGACCTGGTGGTGGACCTCTTCGAGGAGCTGCTGCCCGACTTCCCCTACGTCGAGCCGCAGGGCGCCTTCTACCTCTTCTTCCGCGTGGACGCCGCCTTCGACGGGGACGTCGCGGACGCGGCGGCGTTCTGCACCCGGCTGCTCGAGGAGACGGGCGTGGCGGTCGTGCCCGGCAACGCGTTCGGCGACGGCCGCTGGGTGCGCCTGAGCTACGCGGTGTCCGACGCCGTGCTGGAGGACGGCATCCGCCGGATGGCGGGCATGCTGGCGAAGCGATGAGCGGGGGCGAGGAGCCGGGCGGGCGGCAGGTTCCCCCCACGGCCGGAGCGCTGCCGCCGGACGGGGAGCCGCGCCGGGGCGACGGCACCGGCCCGCCCCGCGACGCGCTGGAGGCCTGGGCCGACGAGCTCTTCACCCGCGAGCCGCCCCTCCTGGTCGAGCTGCGGACCGAGATGGAGGCGCGGGGCTTCCCCCTCATCCAGGTGCCGGCCCGGACCGGGCTGCTCCTGCGCATCCTGGTGACCGCCTCGGGCGCCCGACAGATCCTCGAGATCGGCACCCTGGGCGGGTACTCGGCGATCTGGATGGGCGGGGCGCTGCCGCCGGACGGTCGGCTCCTCACGCTGGAGAAGAGCCCGGAGCACGCCTCCCTAGCGCGCGACTTCGTCGGCCGCGCCGGCCTGGGCGAGCGGGTCGAGGTCCGGGAGGGCGTCGCCGCCGAGCTGCTCCCCGAGATCGGGCCGGAGCGTTCCTTCGACCTCGTCTTCCTGGACGCCGACAAGGAGAGCTACACGGGGTATCTGGAGCACGCCCGCCGGCTGCTGCGCCCCGGCGGGCTGGTGGTGGCCGACAACGCGTTCTGGCAGGGGCGCGTCCTGGAGGAGGAGCCGGAGGACGCTTCCACCCGCGGCATCGTGTCGTTCGACCGCGCGCTCGCCGACGCCGAAGACTTCATCGCCACCATCCTGCCGGTGGGGGACGGGGTGGCGGTGGGGGTCTACGCCCCGGCCAGCGCTTCCTCCGCGGCCGCCAGCGTCCGACCCACGTAGCCGCTCCCGAACAGGTTCACGTGCACCAGCAGGTAGTAGAGCTGGTAGCACGCCCTGCGGTGGGAGCGGTAGGCCGGCGCCAGGCCGCGTGCCTCCTGGTAGGCCTCCAGATGGCCGGCGGGGAAGCCTCCGAAGAGCTCGCTCATGGCCAGGTCCACCTCGCCGTGGCCCCGGTACACCGCAGGGTCGATGATCACCGGCTCGCCCTCCGGTCCGGGATAGGCGTTGCCGCCCCACAGGTCGCCGTGGAGGAGGCACGGCCCGTCGGCGCCGGCGCCCGAAAGCACGTCGTCGAGCCGGTCCAGGAGGCGGTCTAGGACCGCGCCGCGGGCGGAGGCCAGGTGCCCCCCGTCGCGGGCGCGGCGGAGCTGGGGGAGGAGCCGACGCTCGCGCCAGAACGACGTCCAGTCCGCCTCACCGCCGTTGGCCTGCGGGAGCGAGCCGATGAAGTTGTCGCGCTCCCACCCCCACCCGCCGTCGCCGGCCTCGTGCAGGGCGGCGAGCCCTCGGCCCATGGCCCCGGCGTAGCCGGGTCCGGGACGGCCCTGGGGGACCAGCTCGAGGAGGAGCCACTGGGCGCCGCCGGACGCGCCGTGCCCGAGCATCTCCGGCACCCGCAGCGCCGCGGCGGCCCGCAGCGCCTCCAGGCCGTCGGCCTCGGCCGCCATCATGCCGGCCGGCGCGTCGGCGTTCCACTTGAGGAAGAAGGCGTCGCCGTCCCCCGTCTCCACCCGCGCCGACGGGTTGATGCACCCCCCGCCGAGAGAGGAGGCGCCGGCGATGGGAGAGGGCCGGCCGCGGGCCTGCCCGAGGGCCTCCTCCACCGAGCGGCGCACGCCGCCCGGGATGCCCGCGGCGCTCAACCTGACCGGCCCATCACCGCCCTCCCTCCC
>JAHWKH010000077.1 GCA_019347995.1 Gemmatimonadota bacterium
GGCCTGACGTCCGATGAACGTCACGCCCAGGGTGTAGGTCCCGGGGGATAGGTCGGCGACGATCGAGTAGCGGCCCGTCTCGTCGGACAGCGCGCCGAGGCTCGTCCCCCGCACCTGCACCTGCGCCCCCGCGACGGGGTTGCCCGTCACGGCGTCCAGGACCCGTCCCGTGAGGGTGTAGGCGTCCTGGGCCGCGGCCGGTGGTGGCGCCAGGGCGCCGACGGCGATGACGAAGGCGGCGGTGAGCAGGGAAGCCGGATGGGACCGAAGCGGAAGCTGCATGGCGGATCTCCTGTGGGGCCACGGCGGTGCTAAGTGACCCTGGACCGGCTACAAGAGATGTACCATGAGCCCTTCTGTTACAGCAGCCCGCGCCTCGAGAATCCCTGCCGCCCCTCGTCTCACCCGGCCTCTCCGGCCCGTCCCTCGAACCGTCCCGTGGCCCGGTTCTTCGACACCCCGTCCCAGGGGAACCAGCGGCCGTTCATGGCCACGTACACGCCCGGGGGCAGCACCTGCACGAAGGAGAGGGCGCTGCCCAGGTTGAAGAGGCCGTCGGAGCTGCCGAAGGCGATGGGGATCATGGCGCCGGTCAGCACGATCGTCTTGCCCGGGACGCGCTCGGCCAGAACCCGCGCCGTCTCCACCATGGTGTCGGTGCCGTGGGTGATGACGATGCGATCCTCGGGACATCGGGCGCAGCTGTCGGCGACGGTCTCGCGGTCGGCGGCGGTCATCTCGAGGGAGTCCATCATCATGAGGGTGCGGATCTCGAGGTCGAGCGCGCAGCGCCCCTGGCGCAGCATCTCGGGCAGGTGGCTGTCCCCGAAATCCAGGGATCCACGGATCTCGTCGTACTCCTTGTCGAAGGTGCCGCCAGTGACGAAGATGCGGATCGGCTCGGTCATGGCCTCTACTCCACCACCGCGACGCTCTTGATCCGCGCCACCACGTCCCGACCCGGCTCCAGGCCCAGGGCGTCACGGGACCGGCGGGTGAGGCGAGCCAGCAGATGAGGACCCTCGCCCTGCCGCGGCCCCAGCCGCGCCAGCACCTCCCCACGCTCGCCCTCCCCCAGCTCCACCACGCGCACCGGGAGCTGGTTGAGGACGCTGGTGTCCTCCTCCCGCCGGAGTCCCACCACCACGTCGCCGGCGCGCACCTCCACGCGCAGCGCCGAGCCCTCGGTCCCGTCGTGGCGGCGGATCCACAGCGGTCCCCATGGCGAGGCCACGCGGCTCAGCTCGTAGACGTCGTCGTGCTCCAGCAAGGCCGCGTCGACCACGACGCCGGCCGCGTCGCCCCGCCAGCGCGCGAAGTCGGTGCGGGAGAGGACCTCGGCGGGCGTGCCGGAGGCGGCGACGCAACCGCCCACCAACCACACCATCCGATCGGACAGGCGCGTCACCTCCCGCAGCTCGTGGCTCACGTACATGAGGGGAATGGCGAGCCGGGCCGGCAGGGCCTCCAGATACGGCAGGATCTCCCGGCGGCCGGGCTCGTCGAGGGCCGCCAGGGGCTCGTCCATGAGGAGGAGCCGTGGGGCCGCCAGCAGCGCCCGGGCCACGGCCACCCGCTGGCGCTCGCCGCCCGACAGGCGCCCGGGATCCCGGTCCAGGAGAGGCCCCACCCCCAGCCACGCCACCGCCTCGTCCCACGTGGGCGTGGCCACCGCCGGAGCGTCCGTCCCGGCGCCCCGCGCCCGCTTCGCGGCGTAGCGCAGGTTGTCCCGCACGGAGAGGTGGGAGAAGAGGTCCGCCTCCTGGAAGACGAAGCCCACCCTGCGCCGGTGGGGCGGCACGAAGACGCCGGCGGCATCGTCCTGCCATACGCTTCCGCCCAGCCGCACCCGTCCACCCGGCGCCCGCTCGAGGCCGGCGAGGCACCGCAGGAGGGTGGTCTTGCCGGAGCCCGACGGCCCGAACAGACCGGTGACGCCGAGGGCGGGGAGCTCCAGCTCCGCGTCGAGGGAGAAATCGCCCCGGGAGAGGGCCACGCGCGCTTCGAGCAGGGGAGCGGAAAGGGCGCTCACAGCCGCGGCGTCTCGAAGCGGCGGTTGAAGGCGTACACCACCACGAGGACCGCGAACGAGAAGACGAGCATGCCCGCCGCCAGGACGTGCGCCGCCGCGTAGTCCATGGCCTCCACGTGCTCGAAGATGGCGATGGAGACGACCCGGGTCCGGCCGGGGATGCTGCCGCCGATCATGAGCACCACCCCGAACTCCCCCACCGTGTGGGCGAACGCCAGGGTCGCGGCGGTCAGGAAGCCCGGGCGGGCCAGGGGGAGCACCACGCTCACGAAGCGGTCCAGCGGCGACGCGCCCAGCGTCGCGGCCACTTCCAGGGGCCGGCGGCCCACGGCGGTGAAGGCGTTCTGGAGGGGCTGGACCACGAACGGCATCGAGTAGAGGACGGATCCCACGACCAGCCCGGGGAAGGAGAAGACCAGCCGGGTGCCGCCCATGGACTCCCAGGCGCCTCCCAGCGCGCCCCGCGGGCTCAGCAGCACCAGCAGATAGAAGCCCAGCACCGTGGGCGGAAGCACCAGCGGCAGCGCCACCAGGGCCTCCACGGCCGGGCGCAGGCGGGACCGGGTCCGGGCGAGCCACCAGGCCAGCGGCGTCCCCACCACCAGGAGCACGGCCGTGCTCAGGGCCGCCAGGCGCGCCGTGACGAGGATCGCCTGCACGTCGGCTCCGGAGAGGATCACGGGCCTCCGGCCGGGCCGTAGCCGCGGGAGCGCAGGATCTCGCGCACCGACGGCCTGGAGAGGAACCCGGCGAACGCCCGCGCCGTCCTGTTGTCGGCCCCACGGGCCATCAGCACCATCCCCTGCCGGATGGGGTCGTGGAGGGAATCGGGCACCAGCCAGTACGACGCCGGCGGCTCGCCCACGACCTGGGAGAGGGCCACGAATCCCAGCTCGGCGCCGCCGGAGCGCACGAACTGGAGCGCCTGCCCCACGCTCTCGCCCCGGGCCATCCGCTCCTCCACCACCGATCCCAGGCCGAGACGCTCCAGCGTCTGCATGGCCGCTCTGCCGTACGGCGCCGTGCGGGGATTGGCCACGGCGAGGCGCTGCCAGGAGCCACCCCGCAGATCGGCGGGCCCGCGCACCGTGTCGAGCCCGGGGGCGTAGAGCACCAGGCGTCCTTCGGCGTACGTGGCGCGCGACCCGGCGACGACGAGGTCCTCCTCCTCGAGGAGCCGGGGACGCTCCTCGTCGGCCGCCAGGAAGAGGTCGAAGGGCGCACCCTCCCGGAGCTGGGCGTAGAGCTGGCCGGTGGAGCCCACGGTGAGGCGCACCTCCCGCCCCGTCTCCGCGGTGAAGCGGTCGGCGAGGACGCGCGCCACGTCCGCGAAGTTCGCCGCCACGGCGACGTGGGTCACGCGGCTATCCGCCGCCTCGCGTCCGCAGCCGCCGGGGAAGGCGGCGGCCGCCAGACCGGCCACGACCCATCGCCCCGATCCCCGACGCCTCCACCGGAACACCCCTCGCTCGGCCATGGCGGTAGCATACGGGCGTCACGGCACCGGCGAAACGTGGCCCGCCGCCGCGGGAGCCGCACCGCTGGCGCGGCGCCCGGCCTCGCCCCATCCTGCGCGCGCGCTCCCTCCGGACTCCCGCCATCACGGCCCATGCGCATCTGCCTCCTCACCGACGACGACCTCTCCCGTCCGCCCCCGCCCGGCGACTGGCACTGCGACCCGCGGCCGCACCTGCCCGAGGCCGACTGGGAGGTGGCCACGCTGAACAAGAAGACCGCCGTCAAGCGCATCCTCGAGCTGTCCCGCCAGGGCTTCGACGTCTTCTTCAACCTGTGCGACGGCGCGTGGGACGAGGGTAGGCCGGGCATCGAGGTGGTACAGACGCTCGAGCGCCTGGACGTGCCGTTCACCGGGGCGACGTCCGCGTTCTTCGAGCCCTCCAGGGAGGCCATGAAGCGCGTGTGCGCCGCCTGGGGCGTCGATACTCCGGGCCACGACGTGGAGCGGGCGGCCGAGACGCTGCGCTATCCGCTGATCGTGAAGCACCCCAGTAGCTACGCCAGCGTCGGCCTCACGCCCGATTCACGGGTCGAGGGCGCGGAGGCCCTGCGGACGCAGGCCGCCCTCATGATGGACGCCTACGGCAGCGCCCTGCTGGAGGAGTTCATCGAAGGCCGCGAGTTCACCGTCCTCGTCGCCGAGGACCCCGCGGACGCCTCCACCCCCTCGACGTACACGCCCATCGAGTTCCGCTTTCCCGAGGGCACGACCTTCAAGCACTACGCGCTCAAATGGGTGGACTTCCACGCCATGGGCGACGCGCCGGTGAGCGATCCCGAGCTGGAGGCGCGGCTCCGGGACGCGTCGGCCCGCCTCTTCCTGGGTCTCGGCGGCGCGGGCTTCGGCCGCTGCGACCTGCGCGTGGACGCGGCGGGTCGGCCGTGGATGCTCGAGATCAACCCCAACTGTGGCGTCTACTACCCGGAGGAGGATCCGGGCAGTGCCGACCTCTGCCTGCGTTGCGACCCGGCCGGTCACGCGGGCTTCACCCGCCAGCTCGTCGACGCGGCGCTGGCCCGTCACGCGCGGCGTCGCCGTGGTTGGGAGGTGCGCTCGACGCGCGGCGGTGACTACGGCCTCTTCGCCACGCGGGCCTTCTCGCCGGGCGAGCGCGTCGTGGGCTTCGAGGAGGAGTCCCACCACCTCGTGACCCGCTCCCACGTCGAGCGCACCTGGTGCGAGCCGCAGGCCACCTGGTTCCGCACGTACGCGTGGCCGCTCACGGAGGAGATCTACGTGATCTGGGGGCCCGACCCGGAGAGCTGGAAGCCGCTGAACCACGCGTGCGAGCCCAGCGCGTGGCTCGAGGGCCTGGACGTGGTGGCACGGCTCCCGCTGGAGCCGGGAGACGAGATCACGATGGACTACGCCACCTTCTGCAACGAGCTCATGCCCAGCTTCGAATGCGTCTGCGGCGCGGCGGCCTGCCGCGGCACGATCACCGGCCGGGACCACCTGACCGACGCCGCCGGACGCTACGGCGTCCACGTCTCCGACTACGTGCGCCGGAAGCGGTCCGACGCGTGAGCACGCACGAGGAGCAGGAGCAGGAAGGGGGCGTGCGCCACGTCCCCGGACAGCGCTTCGAGATGGCGACGGAGGCGGGAACGGCCACGCTGGAGTACCGCCGCGACGGCGACACCCTGCACCTCACCCACACGGAGGTTCCGCGGGAGGACGAAGGACGGGGCGAGGGCGGACGGCTCGTGGAGCACGTCCTGGGATGGGCGAGGACGGAAGGGCTGCACGTCGTCCCGGACTGCCCGTTCGTGTCGTCCTGGATCCGCCGCCACCCCGAGCACCTGGACCTGGTCCCGGAGGACTGGCCGGGGCGGGAGCGGCTCGTCCGGGAGAAGCCGTAGCGGGCAGCCCCGGGGCCGGGCTACAGGCGGGCGCGCAACGCCTCCCCCAGATCATGTGCGAGCAGGGGCACCTCGCGTCCGCCGACGTACACCGTGACGTCCTCATCGTGGAGCTGGCTCCACAGATGATTGGCCATGACGGCCGCCGCGTCGGGTGAGCCGTACTGCGCCAGGAACCGGTGCCGCGACGGCTCGCCCTCCCCCGCCTCGACACCTTCGTAGACGAGGATGCCCGCGCCCCGGATCCGGCGCACCTGTCCCGCCTCGAGGTCCTGCCGCACCATCAGCCTCCGGGGCAGCGTCGTCTCCAGCGTCTCGAGGACGATCTCCGCCACCGCGGACCCGGCCACAGGCTCGCCGATGCGGCCGGGATCGTACTCGACCTCCTCCAGCGGCGGCGGCGAGGCTCGGTCCTCCGCCGGGTGGGCCCGGCGCAGCGCCATCTCGAGGTAGTCGTCGGAGAGCCCGGATGCCCAGTAGCTCAGATGCTCGTAGCGGCTCTGGGTGGTCTCCCGGCGGGTCCTGAGCGCGGAGCCCTCGCCGCGGGGGAGGAACTCGATCCATCCCTCCCAGTGGCCGTTCTCGTCCTCCTCGCCGCGGATCCTGGCCGTGTAGGTCCGGCCCTCCTCGTCGTTCAGCGGGAGGGAGAATTCGTGCACGAGCTCGCTCATGTCGCTCCTCCTGAGGGTCGGGCCCCAGGGAATGAGCAACGGACATGCCCCACCGCTGGAGCCCATGGAGCTCCGAGCTGCACCCGGGGAGGCGACGCTCAGCGAGGTCGCCGCCACACCGGGATCCTGGGGGACCGCGTGCGGCGCCGCGCGCGCGCTCGCCCTCGCGGCGGGACCTCGGGGCGCGTACGGTGTAGGGCAAAGAGCGGGAGGCCGCGCCGGAACGGCCCGTGCATCCCGTCTACGCCGGGACCGGACACGCCGGTCCCACGACCGACCCAGGAAGGGAGGAAACTGAGATTAACGATCCACGCGTGAACGACCAGATCCGGATCAGCCCGGTGAGGCTGATCGACGCCGACGGCGAGCAGGTCGGTGTGGTGGCCCTGGACCGGGCCAAGGAGCAGGCTGCCGAGAGCGAGTTGGACCTCGTGGAGGTGGCTCCGGGCGCACGCCCCCCCGTCGTGAAGATCATGGACTGGGGACGCTACCGCTACGAGCAGCAGAAGAAGGAGCGGGAGGCGAAGAAGAACCAGCACCAGACCGAGGTGAAGGAGGTTCAGCTGCGCCCGCGCACCGACGACCACGACTTCGACGTGAAGCTGAAGAGGGCGCGCCGCTTCCTCGAGGAAGGCAACATCGTCAAGGTCGTGCTGCGATTCCGCGGCCGGGAGCTCCGGCGTCCCGAAGTGGGCCAGGCCACCCTCGATCGCATGATCGAGGCCACCAACGACCTGTCCAAGCTCGAACACCGCACCCGGAACGTGGAGGGGCGGCGGCTCATCGCGATGCTCGAGCCGCAGTAGCAGCTCGCGGCACCGCCTGATGACCCGGGACGGCCGTCCTCCCCGACGGGAGGGCGGCCGTCTTGCATGGGGGTGGCGTCGGCCGGCGCCACGCGTGAGGATCAGGACGCCGCCCCTCACCTCCACCGGATCGAGCATCGTGTTTGTCGGGCACTTCGCCGCGGCTTCGCCGGCAGGTCCGCCGCCCCTCGCGGCGATCGACATCAAGGCCCGTCCGCGCGGACGGGCGTCCCGAGCCGATGGATGAGACCCCCCGGGCTTCGGTGACGGAGCGGCCGGTGGGCCGGCCACGGATCACCACGGGGGTGCTGGTGGTGGGGACCCTCGCCGTGGTGCTGGTCGGTGTGGATTCGGCGCTCTTCGACCTGGAGCGCCACCTCGCCCCGAAGACCCTGGCGCTCCATCTCACGGCCTTCGCGCTGCTGGCCGTGGGTGCGGCTCGGCCGATGCGGGCGCTGCGGGACCCTCCCGGGCTCCTCCTCCTGGCGTTCGTGGCGTGGAGCGGCCTCTCCTCGCTGCTCGCGGCCAACCGGTGGCTGGCGCTGCGGGCATGGGGCGTCTCCTTCTCCGCGCTGGTCGTGTTCGTCGCATGCCGGAGCCTGGCCCGGGAGCGACGGTGGGGGGCGCTGGCCGGACTGGCCGCCTGCGTGGTGTTGGCCGCCGCCCTCGGAGCGGCCCAGGCCTACGGCGTCGACTGGCCCTGGCTCGCCGACAGCCGGGCCCCCGGCGGCACCTTCGGCAACCGGAACTTCCTCGCCCACGTGGCCGCCATCGCGGCGCCGGGGCTCCTGGTGCTCGTCCTCCGATCACGCCATCCGGCCCGTGCCGCGGCGGGCATGGTGGGGCTGGCGGTCCTGGCGGTCGCGGTCGTGCTCACGCGCTCACGCGCGGCCTGGCTGGCCGGTCTCACCGGCCTCGCCGTCGTCGCCCTCACGATGATGTGGGGCCGGTGGCGCGCCGCCCGACCCGGGGGCGTCCGAGCGCTGGCCGCGGCCGCGATCCTGGCGGCCGCCGTCGCCGCCGCCGTGGCCGTGCCCAACCGGCTGCAGTGGACCAGCGACGCTCCGTACGCGCACACCCTCGGCCGCATCGCCGACTACCGCGAAGGATCGGGCAGGGGCCGCCTCGTGCAGTACCGGAACTCGCTCGATCTCGTCCGCGGACGGCCGGTCCTGGGGGTCGGTCCCGGGAACTGGTTCGTCCACTACCCCCGGGTCACGGGACCGGGGGATCCGGCGTGGTCGGGGCACCTCGCCATTCCCACGAATCCCTGGCCGAGCAGCGACTGGGTGGCCTTCGTGGTGGAGCGGGGGCCGCTGGGGGCTCTCCTCCTCGCGCTGGCGGGGGCGGCCGCCTGCGTCCGGGCCTGGACCGCCACGGGACGCGGAGCGGCGGCGGACCCCTGGGCGGCGCCGGCCCTCTTCGGGACCCTGGCGGCAGCTGGCGTGGCCGGTGCCTTCGACGCGGTACTGCTACTGGCGGCGCCCAGCTTCCTGGTGTGGGCGACGGTGGGCCTGCTGCTGCCTCCGGCCGGGGCCACGGTCGAGTCCGGAGGGGTGGCGCCCGGGAGGGGCCGCTGGCCCCGGCGGGCCGGTCTGGCCGTGGCGGCCGTCCTGGTCACGATATCGGCCCTGGAGACGGCGGCCATCGCCGTGACCCGGGAGCGCCGGGACGCGGACACCCTGGAGCGGTCGGCGAGGCTCGCGCCCTGGGAGCACCGCCCGCACCTCCTCCTGGGGGAGCAGGGACGCTGCGACCACGCGCTGCGGGCGGCGGCGCTGGGCACGCTGGAGCGGTGGCGGGAGGCCGCCGACGCGGCTCGGGCCGGGCTCGCTGCCAGCGGCCCGAACCCGGTGCTGCTCGGCCAGCTGGGTAAGGCCCGGCACGAGCTGGGCGACCTGCCCGGCGCCGAGCGCGCCCTGCTCGCCTGCGAGAGCTGCGGCATCGACCTGCCGACGGCGCTGCATGACATCGAGCGCAAGGTGTTCATGGTTGTGGCGCAGGACTTCCAGGACTCCTACACGCTCAATGTGCGACAGCTCATGAAGTGCTGCGTCGAGGAGATCACGCCCGACGGCCGGCTGATCCCATTCTGCGCGTACAACTCGGTGGGCTACCGCGAGCAGGTTCGAAAGGAC
>JAHWKH010000078.1 GCA_019347995.1 Gemmatimonadota bacterium
GGAAGGGAGTCGCGCAACACGTGCGCCACGTCCCCGGAGATCTCGATGGGAACCTCGATCTGAGGGTGGTCGAGATCCACCCCCGCGGAGCCCGGGCGAAGCAGATCCCCCAGCGCCACCGCGACGTCTCGAGAGCGAAACTCGTGCTCGCCCCTTCGCCGAACGCGCAGCGCGAAGGTTCGAGCTCGAACGAGCTCCCGCAGCGACAGCTCCGCCTGCGTCACCAGGTCGTCGAGCGAAGCGAACCGGAGCGTCTCCGTCCGGGTGGTGTTGTATACGGGGGCCTGGAACAGCTCGGTGCGCAGGACGCGGCCGCCGGGCAGGCCCTTCGTGTACCAGCCCAGGTGCTTCCTGAACTCGAGGACGGCGCGCTCGCTGTCGGGCTCGAAGGCGATGGCGTTGCGGGCGTGGCGGAGGCATATGGCGAAGCGCTCCTCCACGCCGGGCTGCCCGGGCACCGGCAGGCCGTCGAGCGCGGCCCTGGCCTCGGTGAAGATCCAGGGGTCTCCGTGCGAGCCGCGGGCGATCATGATGCCGTGGCAGCCGGTCTCGTCACGCATGCGGCGGGCGTCGGGGCCGGAGCGGATATCGCCGTTGCCGATGACGGGGATCTCCAGCGCGTCGACGAGCTGGCGGATCTCGCTCCAGCGGGCCTCACCGGAGTACATGTCGGCGCGGGTGCGGGGGTGGAGGGTGATCCAGCGGGCGCCGGCGTCCTGGCAGCGCAGGGCGATGCCCACCGGGTCGCGGCCGGCTTCGTCGAACCCGCTGCGGATCTTCACCGTGGTGGGCAGGGGGTGGGCGTCGGCCACGGCCCGGATGATGGCCTGCACGAGATCGGGATCCCGCAGGCAGCCCGAGCCGCCGTTTCGCTTCACCACCTTCTTCACCGGACACCCGAAGTTGATGTCGATGAAGTCCGGACCGAACTCCTCGTGCACCATGGCGGCCGCGTCGGCCATCATGGCCGGCTCCGACCCGAAGATCTGGACGCCGATGGGGCGCTCCTCCTCGTCGAAGCGCAGATATTCCCGGGTGCGCCCATTTCCCAGCACCAGCCCGTCGGCGCTGATGAACTCGGTCACCACGACATCGGCCCCGAAGTCGCGGCAGAGCCGTCGGAACGGCGACTCGCTCACGCCCGCCTGGGGCGCGAGGAACAGGGGCGTGGTGCCCGACCGGAGGAGGGGGAGGACGTCGTTCATGATGGGGTGCGATTGGTAACCGGCGCCGCGGGGCGATGTTCCGCGGCATGGAGCGGGCGCGGGCGGTCTGTAACGCCGGCAGGCTTCTTGTTAGGATACCTTGCTCATTCCTCGACGCTGGGCAACGAATGTCCGCCGGAGGCTTACACGATATGAAGCTCAGGGAGTTCTTCACGGCCGACGCCGTGAACCTTCACCTGCAATCGGATTCCAAGGACGACCTGCTCAAGGAGCTCGTCTCGCTCCTGGAGCTCGACGAAAAGTCCCAGGCCATCCTCTTCAAGACCCTCAAGCGCCGCGAGAACCTCGGCTCGACCGGCATCGGCAAGGGCATCGCCATCCCGCACTGCCGCTCCCTGGTGGTCAATCGCCTGCGCCTCGCCTACGGCCGCAAGCCCGAGGGTGTGGATTTCAAGGCCATCGACGCCGCACCGGTGCACAACTTCTTCCTCATCGTGGCACCCCCGCTGGAGGTGTCGAACCAGTACCTGCCCGTGCTGGGGAAGATCGCGCAGTTCGCCAAGGATCCCGAAGTGCCCGAGCGCCTCGCCGAGATCGAAGCGCCGGAAGCCTTCCTCGAGCTGCTCGAGTCCAAGGCACCGTGAAGGACGTCTCCGCGATGAACCCCCAGCTCACGCTTCTCCTCGAGATCCAGGACCTGAGGGCACAGGCCCGTGAGCTGCGCTCCGAGTCGCAGGCGGGGCGGATGGAGCAGGAGCACTTCGAGCTCGACCTGGACGAGGCGATGGCCCAGCTCGAGGAGAAGGCCACCGAGCTGGAGGAGGAGCTGGAGGCGAGGGTGCGCCGCCGCTTCCGGCGCGTGGCGTCCAGCGTCGACCGCGCGGTCGTGCCGGTCCTGAAGGGCGTCTGCTACGGCTGCCTGACGGCGATTCCGACGGCGACCGCCGGCGAGGAGTCTCCGAACGAGACGCTCCAGAGCTGCGAGAACTGCGGGCGCTTCCTCTACATCCTTCCCTGACGCCCCGGCGGCCTCACTTCGCCACGTACATCTTCCGCGTCTGGCTCGCGCCGTTCTCCGTGATCTGCATTAAGTAGATCCCCGACGCGACCTGTCGACCGCTCTGGTCGCGGCCGTGCCAGTACGCCTCCCAGGTTCCGGCGCGCGGATACTCCAGGCTCAACACGGGCACCCCCTCTCCCAGCGGATGGCGCAGGGCCGTGGGCACGGCCACGACCTGCTGGAGCAGGTTGTAGATGCGCACCGATACCACCACCGGACGCCCCGAGGCGAAGAGATCCTCGTGCAGCACGAAGGGGATCTTCGTTTCGGGATTGAAGGGATTCGGGTAGTTCTGTTCGAGCTGGAACCCGCTCGTCTGGCCGCCCACCAGGCTCCCGGGCCGGGGCTCCTGGGCGGAGAGGGGCGCGGAAAGACCTAGCAGGAGGAGGAGGACGAACGGGACGCGTGGTGTGCGTCCCACCATCACCTCCGCACAGTGTCGCTGTGCCGTAGCAAAAGGATCGAATCGCGCTCCAGGATGGTTTCGTGAGTGGCCCGGGTGCGGACGTTCCACATCCCTATATAGACCTTCGGCTCACCGGTGGTCAAGCGGATCCTCCGCTTCGAAGCTCTGCAGGACCCGTACCGCCGGGGTCGTCCGATGGGGGCCCGGCGACGTCGCGGCCACCGCCCCGCCGCACGGTCACGCCCCGGCGATCGAGGAGCGCCAGCAGGGGAAGCAAGTGCTTGCGGCTCACGGGAATCACGTCCTTGAAGTCGGCGGGACCCAGGTCCTGGGCTCCACCGAGGCGCCGCATCACCTCGTGCGCCACCGTATCGACGCTCTCGCGCCAGGCGAAGACGCCGTCCTCCAGCGCCACCAGGGCTCCGGAGCTTTCCAGGAGGCGCAGGATGGGCCACAGGTCCTCCCGGGCGGACAGCTCCTCCGGAAGCTCGTCGACGGACGGCGGCGCCAGCCCCGCGTCGCGGTAGACGGCCTCGAGGAGCGTGCGGGCGCCTTCCTGCTCGGGCGTCAGCATCGGGCGGAAGCCCGGCCGCGCCACGATGCCGTGATCGGCCACCAGCGATCCGTCGACGACGAGCTCCGCCAGCAGCGCGTCGGCCAGGGCCGCTGGCGCCCCCCCTGGCAGGGCGCGCCGGAACGCCTCCGCCTCGACCCCGGGCCGGAGCGGCTCGGACGCATGGTGGGCATCGACGGCCTCGAGCAGCAGGCGTCGGGCCTCCGCGGCCCTTCCCGCGGACACGGCGACGTCTTCCATCACCCGCGCCCCGGCATCCGTGAGGCGCCCCAGGGCCGCGCGGACGCCGGCCGGGGTGAGCCCGGTGGCCACCGGGAGCGCCGCCACGGGGGCGCCGCGCCAGGACGCCAGGTCGAGCGCCGCGCCCACGCGCGCTTCGTCGGCGTCCCCGAGGAGGCGGCCGAGGGCCTCTTCGGTGGCGGGCTCGAGCCGTCGCCGCCGAGGTGGGAACGGCTCGGCCACCTCCCCCCCTCCGATGGTGGTCATGGGCGAATAGGAACGGATCACCAGGCGGTCGCCGGTGCGGGCCACCAGCGGCTGCTCCAGGCGGAGCTGGACCCAGCCCTCGGCGCCGGGGCCCAGGGCGTCCGAATCGAGGAGAACCGCCCGGGCCATGACCTCGGCCGTTCCCAGGTGCACGCGCACGCGCTGGTTGTGGACGATCTCCCAGCCGGTCTCCGGCAGGATCCGGAGGCGAGCCGTGAGGCGCTCCGAGACTCGCCACCCCTCGCCCGCCAGCAGGGCCTGCCCACGGTGGAGCGCGTCGCGGTCCACCCCCGCCAGGGCGACGGCGGTGCGCTCCCCCGCCCTGGCCTCCTCCACGTCGCGGCCGTGGACCTGGAGGCCGCGGATGCGAGCCTCGGGCCCCTCCGGGAGGATCCGGACGCGCCCGCCGGTACCCAGGACCCCCGAGGCCAGCGTGCCCGTGACGACGGTGCCGGTGCCCCTGACGGTGAACGCCCGGTCCAGGGGGAGCCTCGCGAGGTCGTCCTCGGCCCGCGAGTCGGCCGCGGCCGACTCGGCCAGGTCCAGGAGGGTGCGCGCGAGCGTCTCCAGCCCCTGGCCGCTCTCCACCGAGGTGGGGATCAGGGCGGCATCCGGCCAGGGCGTGTCGACGAGGAGCTCCCGGACGTCTTCGCGGACCAGCGCCATCCACTCCGGATCGTCGACCAGGTCGGCCTTCGTGAGGGCCACCACGAGTCGTTCCACCTCCAGGAGGCTCACGATCTGGAGGTGCTCCCGCGTCTGGGGCATGACCCCCTCGTCGGCGGCGACGACCAGGAGGACGGCGTCCACTCCCGTGGCGCCCGCCACCATCGTGCGCACGAAGTCCTCGTGGCCGGGAACGTCCACCACACCCATGCGCCGCCGCCCGTCCGTCAGCTCCGCGAACCCCAGATCGATGGTGATCCCACGGCGCTTCTCCTCCTCGAGGCGGTCGGGGTCGACCCCCGTGAGGGCGCGCACCAGGGCCGACTTGCCGTGGTCGATGTGGCCGGCGGTGCCCAGGACCATGCGGCGGCTCATGCGTCGGCCTCGTCGTCGCCGGGGGGCAGCAGCGCCGACAGCACGGCGAAGGCCTGGAGGGGGCGGGTGCCGGAGACGTGATAGGTGATGAAGTCGCTGAGAAGGCGGAGGTGCGCCCGGGGCCGGTCCAGGTCGGGCGGCACGACGCCGTCGCACAGGGAGGCGAGCTGGGCCCGGGCGCCGGGACCCAGACGCGGCCCCACGGCCGGGGCGGTGGCCGCGCAGGGCGCGCAGCGGACGCCCCCCTGCGCGAAATCGAAGCGCGCCATGGCGTCTCCCACGGCCGAGCCGCATGCCACGCACGCGTGCACCTCGGGCCGGTAGCCGAGCACGGCCACCGTGCGCCACGCCTCGGCCAGCAGCACGCCCGGGACCCGGCCCGCTTCCGCGGCCTCGACCCGGTCGAGGCCGCCCTCCAGCGCGCGGAACAGCTCGGGATTGCTCTCCTCTCCGGCGTGGCGCAGCACGAGCTCGGCGAGGACAGCGGCGGCGGCGAAGCGGTGCACGTCGCTGGCGAGGCCGCGGCGGGCCCGGGTCGGCGAGAAATCGCGCAGGGTCTGCAGGTCCCGGGTGGACTTCACGTAGAGGGTGAGGGCCCCGCCCGTGAACGTGTCGAGGCCGCCGCCGGACTTCGAGCCGCTCCTGCGGACCCCCTTCGCCATGACGCCCACGATGCCGAGGGACTCCGTATAGAATCGCAGGACGCGACTCGTCTCACTGTACGGGAAGGAGCGCAGGAGCACCGCGGGGGTGGTGACGACGCTCACGGGGTCCCGCTCCCCGGCGGGCGGCGCAGGAGCGCCAGGAGCTCCTCGCGGCGGGTGCGCCAGGCGCTCTCGTCCAGATCGCCCCGATCGTGGCGTTCGTCGAGGCGCGCGATCTCCAGGAGCAGCGCCTCACGACGCTCCGCCGGGGTGACGGGCCGCGGGGGCGTCGCCGCTTCGGGCCCCGCCCGGGGGCGCAGGAAGCCCCAGAGGCCGGCCGCCGCCAGGACGAGACCCAGGACCACCATCACCGTGCGCACGGGAAGCTCGACGGGCTCGCGGCCCTCCGCCACGCGCACGACGGCATCCTGGAGGTCGACGCCGGCGAAACGCCTGTACGTGATCCCGGGCTCCATCTCCACGGACTCCACCGCCTGGAGCGGCGTCACGTCAAGCGAGGGCGCCGGCTCCCTCACCAGCACCTCCATCTGCCCGGTGCGACCCGGAGCGGGGATGGAGAGGGGCAGGGCCGGAACCCGGTAGCGCAGTACCACCTGGCGTTCTCCGGGGGGGAGCGGCATGGAGACCCGCACGGTGTCTCCGTCGGCCTGCACGGCGCCCGGCGCGACGTCGCCCGTCCCCACCTCCACGTCGGCCGCGCCGGCCGGGAGCGGGTAGCGCCACACGGGGCCCTCGGCCGCGACCAGGGTGCGGCCACCTTCGTTCCTGAGCTGCAGGAGGTCGGTGACCCGCCAGCCTTCCCCCGCCCCTTCCGGAAGGGGGTCCACCAGGAGGTAGCGCACCGCCAGCGGCACCGACGCGGGACCGGGAGGCGCGGCTGCCGTGTCGTGGACCTGGATGCGATAGAGGGAATCGAGCTGTGCGGCGACGGCGATGGGAGGGCCGAAGTAGACCACCCCCTGGTGCCTGAGGCTCGCGAAGTAGACCTCCGAGCGGCCTCCTGGGTCCGGCACGGACGGCAGCGCGATGGAGAAGTCCCCGTCGGGCCCTACGCGGACGCTGTCCACCTCCCCGGCATCGTCGGGCGCCACGCGGTGGAGCACCACGATACCGCCCTGGAAGGTCGTGCTGGAGTCGCTCTCCACGCGTCCCCGCAGAACGGGCTCCGCCGGCGTCTGGGCCCCCAGGAGCGCCGGCGGCGGGAGGAGGACCAGGGCCAGGAGGAGCGCCCCTGCCGGGGCTCCGGCATGGAGCCGACCGCGGAGGGGTCGGCGCTCAGGGGGTGAAGCGGCCAAAATCCTCGGGGTTCAGCCGCCGGAGGTACTCCTTGAGCTCCTCGGGCCCCATGCCCTCGGAGCCTTCACCCCGGGGCTCGGGCTTGCTGGGCGCTTCCTCGGCCTCGGCCACCTCGATGGTGGCGCGCTCCAGGAGCTCCTCCTGGGCGAAGAGCCGCGCGTCGACGCGCAGCGCCACGGCGATGGAGTCGGAGGGGCGGGCGTCCACCGAGATCACCTCGCCGTTGCGGTGGATGATGAGCTCCGCGTAGTAGGTGTTCTTCTCGACCCGGGTGATGACGACCTTCTGCAGCTTGCCGCCCATCCCGCCCAGTACCGCCACCAGCAGGTCGTGTGTCAGGGGGCGGGAGAACTCCATCTCGGCGAGCTGCATGGCGATGGCGCTCGCCTCGCTTGGACCGATCCAGATGGGCAGGATCCGCTCGCCGTCCACCTCCTCGAGGATGACGACGGGCGTGTTGCTGGACCGATCCAGCCCGAGACTCTGAACCCTGACCTCGACCAGCACGCGTCGCTCCGAACTGCGGGGGTAGGCTCCGGCGGGGTGCCGGTGCGTATACTCCCCAGGCCCGGCGGGGTTCTCCCGACGCGGCGCTTTCCCTCCGGCGCCCCCCGCCGTCAGTCGCCCAGCGCCCTCCTGAGCTCGTCGACGCGGTCGGTGCGCTCCCAGGGGAAGAGCCACATCGTGCGTCCCTCGTCACCCGGGAAGGGGACCTCGCACGGCGTGCGGCCGAAGTGGCCGTGGGCGGCGGTGGGCGTGAAGATGGGCGAGCGCAGCCCCAGCGCCTCGATGATGCCCTTGGGCTTCAGATCGAAGACCTCGGACACGGCGCGGCCGATGCGCTCGTCGTCCACCTCGCCGGTGCCGAAGGTGTCCACGTGGACCGACACCGGCTCGGCCACGCCGATGGCGTAGGCGAGCTGGATCTCGCAGCGGCGCGCGGCTCCCGACGCCACCACGTTCTTGGCCGCCCAGCGCGACGCGTAGGCCGCGGAGCGGTCGACCTTGGTGCAGTCCTTCCCGCTGAAGGCTCCGCCACCGTGCCGCCCCGCGCCGCCGTACGTGTCGACGATGATCTTGCGGCCCGTGAGGCCCGCGTCGCCGTGAGGCCCGCCGATCTCGAAGCGCCCCGTCGGGTTGACGTGGAAGATGCAGTCGGAGGGATCGAAGAGCTCTTCGGGGAGCACGGGGGCCACGACGCGCTCGATGACGTCGGCGCGGATCTCGTCCAGGGAGATGTCGGGCTCGTGCTGGGCGGCCACCACCACGGTGTGGACCCTCACCGGCCGGTCGTCGGCGTCGTACTCCACCGTCACCTGGCTCTTGCCGTCGGGCCGCATCCAGCCGACCTCCCCGCTCTTCCTCAGCTCGGCCAGCCGCTGGGTGATGCGATGGGCGAACAGGATCGGCGCCGGCATGAGATCGTCGGTCTCGTCGGTGGCGTAACCGAACATCATCCCCTGGTCGCCCGCGCCCCCCGTGTCCACCCCCATGGCGATCTCGGGCGACTGCCGGTCGATGGTGGTGAGTACCGCGCAGGTGTTGCCGTCGATGCCGAAGGCCGAGTTGGTGTAGCCCACGCGCCGCAGGGTGCGCCGAACGATGTCGGGGATGTCGGCGTACGTGGTGGTGGTGATCTCACCGGCCACCATAGCCATGCCCGTGGTGACCAGCGTCTCGCAGGCCACGCGCGCGTTGGGGTCGTCGGCCAGGATATCGTCCAGAACCGCGTCGGAGATCTGGTCGGCCAGCTTGTCGGGGTGGCCCTCGGTGACGGACTCGGACGTGAACAGATACTCGTTGTCGGCGTAGTGGCTCATCGTGGTCGGACGGGGACCTCCGGTCGATTACGGAGCGTCCACCCTACCGGGAAGCACCGGCCCTCCGCCGGTGGGAGCCCTCCACGAAGTCGATGATCACGGGCACGCCGTCCAGGCCGAAGCGTGCGCGCAGGCGGTTCTCCAGGTAGTAGGCATAGTCGCGGGTCAGGCGCGCGCGGCTGTTGACCTGGATGGCGAAGCGCGGGGGCGCGGTCTCGACCTGGGCCGCGTAGAGCAGGCGCAGGCGGTGACCCTGGCGCGCCGGGGGCTGGCGCGCCTGCACGGCCTCGGCCAGCCACCGGTTGAGCTGTGGGGTGGGGACGCGGCTGCG
>JAHWKH010000079.1 GCA_019347995.1 Gemmatimonadota bacterium
TATGCTTTGACGACATCACGTCGTAGGCGCCGCCATAGGCCTTTCGCGTGATGACCGTCACCTTGGGCACGGTGGCCTCGGTGAAGGCGAAGAGCAGCTTGGCGCCGTGCTTGATGAGCCCGCCATATTCCTGATCCGTGCCCGGCAGAAAACCCGGCACGTCCACGAAGGTGACGATCGGGATCGAGAAGCAATCGCAGAAGCGCACAAAGCGCGCCGCCTTGCGCGAGGCGTCCGAATCGAGCACGCCGGCCAGCACCATGGGCTGGTTGGCGACGATGCCCACGGAATGGCCGCCCAGGTGCGCGAAGCCCACGAGGATGTTGCGCGCGAAGCCGGCGTGCACCTCGTAGAACGTGCCGTCGTCCACCACGTGGCGGATCACGTCGCGCATGTCGTAGGGCTTGTTCGGATTGTCCGGGACGATCTCCAGCAGCGCCTCGTCCTGGCGGTCGGCGGGGTCGCCTCCCTCGCGCGGAGGCGCCGTCTCCGTGTTGTTCTGCGGGATGTAGCGCACCAGGTCGCGCACCGCGGCCAGGCACTCGGGCTCGGAGTCGTGGGCGAAGTGCGCGACGCCCGACTTCGAGGCGTGCACGTCGGCCCCCCCCAGGCCCTCCATGTCGATGTCCTCGTGGGTCACCGTCTTCACGACGTTGGGACCGGTCACGAACATGTAGCTCGTGCCCCGCACCATGTAGACGAAGTCGGTGATGGCCGGGGAGTACACGGCGCCCCCGGCGCAGGGGCCCAGGATGACGCTGATCTGGGGGACGACGCCCGACGCCAGGGTGTTGCGCAGGAAGATGTCGGCGTAGCCCCCCAGCGAGACGACCCCCTCCTGGATGCGGGCGCCGCCCGAGTCGTTGAGCCCGATGAGGGGGGCGCCGTTCTTGAGGGCCAGCTCCTGGAGCTTGACGATCTTCTCGGCGTGGGCCTCCGAGAGGGAGCCGCCGAAGACGGTGAAGTCCTGGGAGAAGACGTAGACGAGCCGTCCGTGGATCGTGCCGTAGCCGGTGACCACGCCGTCGCCCAGGAAGCGCTGCTCCGCCAGGCCGAACGCCGTGGAGCGATGGGTCACGAAGCGGTCCATCTCGACGAAGGAGCCGTCGTCCAGGAGGAGGTCGAGGCGCTCGCGCGCCGAGAGCTTCCCCCGGGCGTGCTGGGCCTCGAGCCGCTTCTGGCCGCCCCCCAGCTCCGCTTCGCGACGGAGCTCTTCCAGGCGCTTGAGCTGATCCTGCATCGTCATGAGCGAGAGCGGCTCCTGTCGGATGGAACGGTCGGAAGGGTATCGGCCCCCAGCGGCACGCCGTCCAGGGGAGCCGGCTGACCGGGACATACGCGCACGAACGGGAGCCCCGTGGGCACCGGACGCAGCCCCGTGGGGTCGGGCGAGGCGCGCCGGTCCACCACCCGCGGCGCGTCGCCCTGCGAGACGGGCAGGAGCTCACCGGCGCGGAGACACACGACGTGGTGCTCGCGCACGATGCGGCCGTCCTCCACCGAGAGGACCCCGGTGGCGCCCTGGAAAGGCTCCATGTCCTCCAGCGCCCGGGCCACGTCGTCCGGCGAGCGGGCCCCCGTGGCGAGGGCTTCCAGGAGGAGGGCCGCGGCGTCGTAGCCCAGCGCCGGCACCGGGCTGCGCAGCGTCTTGCGGTGCGTGCTCTCGTAGGCCTCGACGAAGCGGGCGTACCCCGCCGACGGAGACGTTCCCGGCGCCTCCGGGCTCGCCGCCACCACGCCGTCCAGGTGACGCGCCGTCACGGAGCGCCGGACCTCGTCGTCGGTCCACGCCCCCGTGCCCAGGACGTGGATGCCCAGGGTGTCGAGGCCGAAGAACGTGATCTGGGGCGCCAGGATCTCCACGTCCTCCGCCGGGACGGGGAGGACCACCGCGTCGGGCCGGAGCCGGCCGGCGGTGGCGATCATGTCGGCGAAGGACGTGCTTCCCGGCGCATAGCTCAGGGCCCGGAGCACCGCCCCCCCGGCGTCGCGGAACGCACGGCCGAAGGCGGCCGCCTCCAGGCGCGATACCGGATCGAGGGAATGGACCACCACCACGCGGCGCAGGCCGGCGCCCACCGCCCAGCGCGCCAGCTCCCGTGCGGCCCCGGCGTCCGGACCCAGGAGCGTGTAGACGTGGCGCGCGCCCGCGGGCACGCTGGGCGACGTGGGAGAGATCATGGGGATGGGCGACGGACGCGCGGCCGCGGCGGCCTCGAACGTCCCGGGCTGGAGCGGGCCGACGACGCCCACGGCGCCCGCGGACGCCAGGTCCGTCAGCCCGGCGGCGCTGGCGGACGGATCCCCGCCGCCGTCGGCCACCTGCAGGTCGAGCACTCCGGTCACGCGCGACGTCGTCATGGCCGCGCGCAGGCCCTCCTCGACGAGGCTGGCGTACTGGCGCAGCGCGGGAGACCCGCCGGCCGGCAGCAGGCCGCCCAGGAGGGCCCGGGGTCCGGTGAGCCCCAGGGTCGAGTCCACGCGGCCGTCGAGGATCCCCCGGGCCACCGCGGCCTCGGGCGGCTCGGCACCCGAGCCGAGGGCGGCCTCGGCGGCGGCGCGGGCGCCCGGCTCGTCACCCGCGTTGTACAGGAGGCGGGCCCGGGCCGCGAGCAGGACGGGCCGGTACGGGTGGTCGGGCGCGAGCTCGTCCGCCAGCGTGGCCAACACAGCCTCATCCAGCATTGCCGCGGCACCCCGGACCAGGCCCACCGCCTCCCGCACCGATTCGTCGGGGGCGTCCTCCGGCAGGGCCAGCAGGCGCCGGACCGCCGCCTCGCCCTGCCCGGCCACCAGGAGGGCCGAGCCCTGGAGAAGTCGGACTTCGACCAGGCGAGGGTCGCCGGGCGCCAGGAGGCGCGCGTAACGCTGGGCGTGGGCGTCCGCCTCGCGCAGGTTTCCGGCCGAACGGGTGGCCCGCGCCAGGAGCCAGAGCGCGCGGCCCGAGACGGGCGCGGCGGCATGCTCCTCCACCACCTCACGGGCGGCCGCGGCGGCGGCTTCGGCGTCCCCCCGTTGCAGGGCGGCTTCGGCCTCGGCCACGAGCTCGGCCGCCCGGGCCTCGGCGGCGGGGGCGATCCTCCCCGGCTCGAGCACGGGCTCGGGGAAGGCCGGCTCGGGAGCCTCTACCCCCGCGGGGGGCCCGCCGGAGGCGCAGCCCCACGTCCCCACGAGCACCGCCAGCAGGGCGGCCCGGGCCCACACGAAACGCCCGGACGCGTTGGGCGCCCGGGCGTCGTGACGGCTGGACATCATGCCGTGAGCGGAGGGGGCACTCAGGCCTCCTCCTTCTCCTCCTCGAGCTCTTCTTCCTCGCCGGCCTCTTCCTCGGCCGCCTCTTCCTCGCCCACCTGCTCCGCGGACGCCTCCGCGACCACGTCCTCTTCCGATGACGCGGTGCCCGGAACCTCCGCATCCATCTCGGAGGTGGCCGTGTCCTCGGCCTGCTGAACGTCCTCGGAGGCCTCCTCCTCGTCGATCTCGCCTTCCGCCACGGCCGCAGTCTCGGCGGCGACCTCGGCGGTGGACTCGCCGGTGTCCACGTCCTCGGCGGCCGGACCCTCGGCGGCCTCGCCCGCCTCCGCCCCGGTAGCCTCACCCTCGGCGCCCTCGCCGGCCTCGGCCTCGGCTTCCGCCTCGACGGGCTCCTTCGCCGGCTTCAGCTCCGGCTCGGAGGTGACCTCGAGGACCACGCGTCGGTTGGCGGCGTCGGACTCGATGACCTTCAGGTCGGCCCGGTCACCCGGGTCGTAGTACTGCTCGAGCATGTTGGGGTCCTGGATGCCGGTGTGCGACGCGGGCACGAAGCCCTCGATGTCGTCGCCCAGGTCCACCACCAGGCCCTTGTCCTGCACCCGGACCACCTTGCCCTCGAGCTCCACTCCGGGGCCGAAGCGCTCGGAGATGGACGGCCACGGATCGTCCTGGAGCTGCTTGATTCCCAGGCTGATCCGCTTCTGCTCGGCGTCCACGTCCAGCACCATGACCTCCACGTCCTCGCCCTTCTGGACGATCTCGGAGGGGTGCTCCACGCGCTTCGTCCAGCTCATGTCGGAGACGTGGACCAGGCCGTCGATGCCCGGCTCGATCTCCACGAAGGCGCCGAAGGACGTGAGGTTCCTCACCTGGCCCGAGAGCGTCGTGCCCGTGGGGTACTTGAGGGGCAGCGCGAGCCAGGGATCCTCCTCGATCTGCTTCATGCCGAGGGAGATCTTCTCCTCGTCGGGATCGACCTTCAGCACCACGGCCTCGATGACGTCGCCGATGTTGACGAGCTTCGAGGGATGGCGGACGTTGCGCGTCCAGCTCATCTCGGAGATGTGGACCAGGCCCTCGACCCCCTTCTCCAGCTCCACGAAGGCGCCGTAGTTGGTGATGGAGACCACCTTGCCCTTCACGCGGCTGCCCACCGGGTACTTCTTGTCGATGTCGGTCCAGGGATACGGAAGGAGCTGCTTGTAGCCCAGGCTGATGCGCTCCCGGTCCCAGTCGATGTCCAGGACCTTCACGTCCAGCTTCGCGCCGATGTCCACCACCTCGGAGGGGTGGCCGACGCGGCCCCACGACATGTCGGTGATGTGGAGCAGGCCGTCCATGCCGCCCAGGTCGATGAAGGCGCCGAAGTCGGTGATGTTCTTGACCTGGCCCTCGCGGACCTGGCCCACCAGGAGCTCCTTCACCAGCACGTCGCGCTTCTTCTCCCGCTCGGCCTCCAGGATCACGCGCCGACTGATGACGATGTTCCGGCGGCGCTTGTTGAGCTTGATGATCTTGAAGTGGTACACCTCGCCGATGAGGTCCTCGATGTTCGGGACCCGGCGCAGCGCGATCTGCGAGCCCGGCAGGAAGGCGTCGACCCCCATGAGGTCGACGGTGACGCCGCCCTTGATCTTGCGGGCGAGCGTTCCCTTGACCGGCTGGTCGGCCTCGTAGGCCTCCTTGATCTTCTCCCACACCCGCAGGAAGTCGGCCTTCTTCTTGGAGAGGACGACGATGCCGTCGTCGTCTTCCAGGCTCTCCAGGAGGACCTCGACCTCCTCGCCGACGGCCGGCGCCTCCTTGAACTCGTCGAGGGCGACGGAGCCCTCGCTCTTGAAGCCGAATTCGAGGATGACGGCGGAGTCGGTGACGTCCAGGACCTTCGCGATGACGATCTCGCCCTCGCGGATGTCCTGGATGTCCGCCTGGAACTCGCCCAGGAGCGCCATGAAGTCGTCACGGCTGACGTCGAGCTGCTCCTCCCCGTAGGGATCCATGTGCAGCTCGGGCGAGGTCCCGACGCGCGGCGCCGTGGCGTCCACGTCCAGGGCGCGGCCGGCGGGCTCGTCGTCGTCGTCGTCGGGGCTGACCTCGGTGATCACCTCTCCGGTGAGGGCGTCGACGGCCACGTTGAGCTCGTCGTCGTCCAGATCGCCGCCTCCTGCGTGGCCCGGCTGGGCCTCGTCGGCGTCGGACTCGCGGGTCTTGGTCTGTTCCTTGGGGGCCATGAAGCGTCCTGCGTCGCCCGCACCCGTGCGGGGTAGCGTCCGGCCGTCCTGGGGGGACGGAGGATCCGGAGTTCGATGTGGCACAAGGAGGGTCCGGGAAGTGGCCCGGGGTCCCTCGCGCGGAGCTCGTCTCGGCCTTCCGCGGAACGGGCTCCGGGAAAGGCACGAAGGCCCCCGGACGCACCGGGGGCAGAGCAAGGAGAAGCTAGAGAGGGGTTCCGGGAGCGTCAACCCCGCAAAGCGGCCGGAAACGGTGGGGTCCCGCACCCGGCGTCACGTGCGTCAGCCCCCCGCGACGTCCCTGGCCCGTCGGACGATCCGCTCCACCTGCTCCTGGAACGTGAGGTGGGTGGTGTCCAGCACCAGCGCGCCTTCGGGAACGCGCAGCGGAGCATGCTCCCGGCCCTCGTCCTTGGCGTCGCGCTCCCGCAGGAGGGCCTCCTCCTGGTCGAGGCGCGTCTCGTCCGGGTGGTCGACGCCCTTGTCCCTGAGCCGCCGCCGGGCGCGCTCCCGGGGATCGGCCTGGAGGAAGACCTTCACGCCGGCCTCGGGGAAGACCACGCTACCCATGTCGCGGCCGTCCGCCACCAGCCGGCCCTCCCTGCCCGCGTCCCGCTGCGCGTCCAGGAGCCACCCCCGCACGGCGGGGACCCGGGCCAGATCGGAGACCCGCGCCGTCACCTCGTCCCTGCGGAGCTCCGCGTCGAGGAGGCGCGCTCCCTGGCGGACGCGCACCCGGTCGTTGCCGGGCTCGACGCGCACCCCCAGGGCGTCCAGGTCCGACGGCTCCAGCGACGGCCAGCGGCCGACGGGGATGCCCGCCTCCAGGAGTGCGTGGGTGAGAGCGCGGTAGAGGGCCCCCGAGTCCAGGTACCGGTAGCCCAGGCGCCGGGCCACCTCCCTGGCGGTGGTGGATTTGCCGGAGCCGGCGGGGCCGTCCAGCGTCACCAGCGTCCGGGCCCTGCCGGGGGCGCTCACGGCCGGCCGGCCTCGTCGAGCCGCTGCCAGAAGTCGGGGAAGCTCACGTCCACGCAGGCGGGGTCGTCGACCGAGACGTCGTTGCCCGGAAGCGCCCCCAGGATCCCGAAGGCCATGGCGATGCGGTGGTCTCCGTAGCAGCGCACGCGGCCTTCGAGCGGCCGGTCGGTGCCCTCCACCTCCAGGCCGTCCTCGAACTCCCCCGCCTGGACGCCCACGGCCCTCAGGTTCTCCACGAGCGCCCGCAGGCGGTCCGTCTCCTTGTGGCGGAGCTCGCCGGCGCCCCGGATGCGCGTCACCCCCTCGGCGCGGGCGGCGGCCACCGCGACCAGCGGAAGCTCGTCGATGGCGGCCGGGACCTCGGCCGCGCCCACTTCGGTGCATCGGAGGGCGGTGGGCCGGACCGTCAGCGAGCCCACCGGCTCGCCCTCGTGATCGCCCGCGGGCTCGACCGCGATCCCGGCTCCCATCCGCTCCAGGATGGGCAGCACCCCCGTGCGCCCGGGATTGAGGCCTACCCCGGCGACCGTCACCTCGCCGCCGCCCAGAAGCCCCCAGACCAGGAAGAAGGCCGCGGAGGAGAGGTCCCCGGGGATGGTCATGTCCAGGGGGCGGAGCCGATCGGGGGGATCGCGCAGCTCCACCGCCCACAGGCCCTCCACGGCGTGGCTCGTGACGGGCGCCCCCAGCGCCGTGAGCATGCGCTCGCTGTGGTCCCGGGAGCGATGGGGCTCGCGCAGCAGGACGAAGACGCCGCCCACCAGCCCCGCCAGGAGGAGGGCGCTCTTGACCTGGGCGCTGGCGACGGGGAGGTCGATCTGCACGGGGCGAAGGGCTCCGCCCCGGACCCGCACCGGCAGTCGGCCGTCCTCCTCGAGGAACTCGAAGGCGCCGCCCATGGCTGCCAGGGGATCCGTGACGCGGCGCATGGGCCGGGAGCGCAGCGAGGCGTCGCCGGTGAGCACGGCGTCGCCCGGGAGCGCCGCGAGAACGCCCATGAGGAGGCGCGCGCCCGTGCCGCTGTTGCCCAGGTCCAGGAGCATGCCCGGCCGTCCCAGTCCCCGCAGCCCCCTGCCCTGGATGCGGATCTCGCCGCCGTCGGCGGGGAGGTCGGGGACGCCGGCCCCCATCGCCCGGAGCGCGCCCGCCGTCGACCGGGGATCCGCGCCGGCCAGGAGACCCCGCAGCCGGCTCTCGCCCTCGGCCAGGGCGGCGAGGAGCAGCGCCCGCTGCGTGATGGATTTGTCGCCGGGAACACGGACGATCACGGGGCGCCTCCGCCGTGCCAGCGCCGGGTGCGCTCCATGCGCTCGGCCACGGAGGATGCATCTCCGCGCTCCAGCGACTCGGCCAGGCCGGCGAGATGGCCCGCCAGCGCCCGCAGCGCGGCGGCGTCGGACGCCCCCGCGGCGGAAAGGAGGTCGCGCCACATCGAGGGGGCGCTGCCCGCCAGGCGGGTGGCGTCGCGGCCCCCGGGCCCGAGGCTCTCGGGGGCGACGCCCGCCTCCTCCAGCGCGAGCGCGAGGGCATTCGCCGCGAGCTGCGGAAGGTGGCTGGCCCACGTCATCAGCCGGTCGTGCTCGGCGGCGTCGGTGGCCACCGGCTCGGCTCCCAGCGCGCGCCACAGGGCCTCCACCGCTTTCACGGCCGGGGGATCGGCGTCTCCGGCGCAGATCCACACGCGGGCTCCCCGGTACAGGTCGGGCCGCGACGCCTCGAAGCCCGAGGCGGTGGCGCCCGCCATGGGGTGGCTCCCCACCCAGCGGGAGGCCGCCCCGAGGGCCCGGACCTTCGCGGCCACCGGCGCCTTGAGGCTCGCGACGTCGGTCACGGCCGCGCCCGGACGCCACGTGGCGTGATGCCTTCCCAGGAGGCCGAGCGTGGCCTCGAGCGGCGCGGCGTACACGACGAGGGCGGCGTCGCCCACCACGTCGTCGGGATCGGACGACGCCCGGTCCAGCACTCCGGCGCCGCGGGCCGCCTCCAGGTCGCGGGCGTCGGGCGAGGCGCCCAGGACCCGGGGCGGATCGGGGAGCGCGCGCAGCGCCCGGGCCAGGGATCCGCCCATGACGCCCAGCCCCACGATGGCGACCGAGGCCGGGACGGCCGCCCCGGCGCTCACGGCTCCCGCGGCGCGAACACGAACACCAGCGGCACCTGGCCCAGGACCTCGTCCCGGGCGGCGCTGGCCACGAAGATGCGCTCCCGCTCGGTGTGGCGCTCCAGGTCCTCGAAGGGCACCTCCAGGTGGAGGAGGCCCCGGAACGCGCCGGTGGCCGAAGCGCCCGCCAGGCGGGCGACGACGTAGCCGCCGAACACCGCCTCCG
>JAHWKH010000007.1 GCA_019347995.1 Gemmatimonadota bacterium
GGCCCGACGACGACCCGAGGAGGGAGACATGATGGACGACGCGGTGCAGGACGCCGTCAACGAGCAGATCGGCAAGGAGTTCTATGCCGGCTACCTCTACCTCGCCATGTCGGCGCACTTCGAGCGCGAGAGCCTGCTGGGCTTCGCGCGCTGGATGCGCGTGCAGGCGCAGGAGGAGCTGGAGCACGCCATGAAGCTCTTCGGCTTCATGAACCAGAGGGGAGCCACCGTACAGCTCCGGTCCGTCGACGCCCCGCCCACGGGGTTCGAGGCGCCCCTCTCGCTCTTCGAGCAGGCGCTGGAGCACGAGCGGGAGGTCAGCCGCCTCATCCACAAGCTCTACGACCTGGCCGTCCAGAAGCACGACCACGCCACCCAGCTCGAGCTCCAGTGGTTCATCACGGAGCAGGTGGAGGAGGAGGCGAACGTGGGCACCGTCGTGGACCAGCTGCGGATGGCCGGCGACAACGAGGCCGCCATCCTCATGCTGGACCGGGAGCTCGGTCAGAGGACGCTGACCGAGTAGCGTCCGGCATCCCTCTCCCAACACTCCCGGCCCTTCGGCGGTCTATCGGATGGAGGGCCGCGTTTTCCACGGCCCCCGTCCATGGATCCGGCCGCGACGCGGCCGGCCCTCCCGGTCCTCGTCCGAGCGCGATTCTTGCCGCCTGGCCTCGAGCCGGCCTAGACTCAGGCAACGGCAACATGGGGAATCGATGAAGAATCCGGCTGTCCCTTCCTTCGTGCTCGGCACGCTGCTCGTCCTGACGAGCGGCGGGGCGCTCACGGAGGCGAAGCTTCCCCTGGCGGACGCGTCCCTCGCGCCCGCCACGGTCGCGGCGTCCGGCGGCGTCCATGCGACCGTCGAGGTGGACGCCGACGAGGTCGTCCAGAAGACCTGCGTCGGCTGCCACAACGACCGCCGGCTCACGGGCAACCTCTCCCTCGAGGCCTTCTCCCTCGACGACGCCGCGGCCAACGCCGAGGTCGGGGAGCGGATGATCCGCAAGCTCCGGGCGGGGATGATGCCCCCCCCTGGAGCGCGCCGGCCGGGCGGGGACACGCTCCTGGCGCTGGTCGAGACCATCGAGGGTGCCCTGGACGAGGTGGCGGCGCGCGATCCCAACCCGGGCTCGCGCAGCTTCCAGCGGCTCAACCGCGCCGAGTACGAGCGGGCCGTCGAAGATCTCCTCGGGCTGAAGGTGGACGCCGGCGACTGGCTGCCCCTGGACCAGATGAGCGCCAACTTCGACAACATCGCCGACGCGCAGCCGCTGTCGCCCATGCTGCTGGACGCCTACCTGAACGCCGCGGCGACCATCAGCCGCCTGGCGGTGGGCAACCGCAACGCGGCGGCGAACAACGTCGCCTACAAGATCCCCGAGTACGTCTCCCAGCATCCGTGGGACCATGTCGAGGGCGCCCCCTACGGCACCCGCGGCGGGCTCGTCGTGGACCACGCCTTCCCCGCCGATGGCGAGTACGTCTTCGAGATGTCGTTCTCGTCGGGCGACAACGCGCCGTTCGAGGACATCGACGTGTCCATCGACGGCGAGCGCGTCGCGCTCCTGAACTTCACGCTGCGGGGCGTGGGCGCGGACGGCCGCGGCTCGGCTTCCATGAGCACCGAGCCCGTCTTCGTGCGGGCGGGGCAGCACCGCCTGTCCGTGGCCTTCGTCCGGCGCTTCGACGGACCCTACGAGGACCTGATCCGCCCCCACGTGTGGTCCATGGCCGGCGGAGGCGCCGGCGGCGGCGGCATCACCACCCTGCCCCACATCCGCGACGTGATCGTGCAGGGGCCGTACAACCCCACGGGCGTGTCCGAGACCGAGACCCGCAGGAGGATCTTCACCTGCCGGCCCACTGTGGCCGCCGAGGAGGAGCCCTGCGCACGGGAGATCGTGCGGCGGCTGGCCACGGACGCGTACCGGCGCCCCGTGGCCGACGGCGAGCTCGCCGGCCTGATGGACTTCTACCACGAGGGTGCGGCCGATGGATTCGAGATCGGCGTCCGCGCCGCCCTGGAAGCCATCCTGTCGAGCCCGTTCTTCGTGCTGCGCCTCGAGACGGAGCCCGAGGACGTCCGGCCCGGGGAGAACTACTTCCTCAGCGACGTGGACGTGGCCTCCCGGCTGGCGTTCTTCCTGTGGGGCGGGCCGCCCGACGACGTTCTGCTGAAGGCGGCCACGGAGGGCGACCTGTCCGACGAGGACGAGCTCGAGCGCCAGGCGCGCCGAATGCTGGCCGACCGCCGGGCCGAGGCGCTGGGGAAGCGCTTCGCGGCCCAGTGGCTGCGGCTACAGGACCTCTACAAGGTGCGTCCGGACCCCAACTTCTATCCGAATCTGGACGAGAACCTCGCCGACGCCATGCGGCGGGAGACGGAGATGCTCCTGCGCCACATCGTGGCGGAGGACCGCCCCGTTCTCGACCTGCTGCAGGCCGACTACACGTTCCTCAACGAGCTGCTCGCCGACCACTACGGAATCCCTGGCGTCGTGGGCGGCAGATTCCGCAAGGTCACGTATCCAGACGATCGGCGGCGAGGGGTCCTCGGCCACGGCAGCATCCTCACCCAGACGTCTCTGGCGAATCGTACCTCGCCCGTGCTCCGCGGCAAGTGGGTCATGGAGGTGCTCATGGGCACGCCGCCACCCCCGCCCCCGCCGGGCGTGCCCGACCTGGAGGAGACGGAGGGCGCCGTGGAGGGCCGTCAGCTTACGACGCGGGAGCGCATGGAGATCCATCGCGCCTCGCCGACGTGCAACTCCTGCCACCGCTTCATGGACCCCATCGGCCTGGCCCTGGACAACTTCGACGTGACCGGCCGCTGGCGCATGCGCGAGAACGGCGTCGCCCTGGACACCCGCGGCGACTTCTACGACGGCACGCCGGTGACCTCGCCGTCCGAGCTCGTCGCGGCGCTCCTCGCGCGCCCCATCCCGCTGGTGCGGACCTTCACCGAGAACCTCATGGCGTACGGCGTGGGGCGGCGGGTGGAGTACTTCGACCAGCCGGCCATCCGCGAGATCGTGCGCGAGGCCGAGAAGAACGATTACCGCATGTCGTCGCTGATCCTGGGCGTCGTGAAGAGCGACGCGTTTCGCATGAAGCGCGCGGTGCCCGCCGCCGCCGACCAACAAGCCGAGGACGGGCGTCCGTAGGCGGACGACCCCCCTCCCCCCGAGGAGACCGGACATGAATTTCATCACGGGAAAGCACCTCGACCGCCGCACGTTCCTGCGCGGCATGGGCGCGTCCGTGGCGCTGCCCCTCATGGATTCCATGGTCCCCGCGGGGAGCCCCGGCGCCGGTGGCGCCGTGGCCAAGAACACGCGGCTGGTGTGCATCGAGGAGGTGCACGGGCTGGCGGGGTGCAACGAGTGGGGAGCGACCCAGCACCTCTACGCGCCGGCCACCGTGGGCAAGGACTTCGAGATCCACGACTCCAACGCCCTGGCGTCGCTGCGTGAATGGCAGGACTACCTGACCATCATCAGCAACACCGACGTGCGCATGGCCGAGGCCTTCTCGGGCCCCGAGATCGGAGGGGACCACTTCCGCTCCAGCGCCGTCTTCCTCACCCAGTCGCACCCGAAGCAGACGCAGGGCTCCGACATCTTCGTGGGAACGTCCCTCGACCAGCTCTACGCCAAGCGCTTCGGCCAGGAGACCCCCATGCCCTCGATGCAGTTCTGCATCGAGCAGCTCGACCAGGCCGGCGGGTGCACCTACAACTACTCGTGCGCCTACACGGACTCGCTGAGCTGGGCCTCTCCCAACGAGCCGCTCCCCATGATCCGCGACCCCCGCGTCGCGTTCGAGATGCTGTTCGGCGCCGGAGGCTCGGCCGCCGAGCGCGCCGAACGGCGGGCGTCGCGGCGCAGCATCCTGCACTGGATCGCGGGCGAGGTGAGCACGTTCAAGCGCCTGCTCGGCCCCGAGGACCGCATCCGGATGGAGCGCTACCTCGAGAACGTCCGCGAGATCGAGCGCCGCATCGAGATGGTCGAGGCCCACAACAGCAGCGGCGAGGAGCGGGAGATGCCGGAGGCCCCGCAGGGGGTGCCCGACTCGTTCCGCGAGCACATGGAGATCCTCTTCGACCTCCAGGTGCTGGCGCTGGAGTCGGACATGACCCGCGTCATCTCGTTCAAGACCGGGCGCGACGCGCAGAACCGGGTCTTCCCCGAAAGCGGCTCCGACCGTCCCTTCCACCCCGCCTCGCACCACGGCGGGCGTGAGGAGGCCATCCTGGAGTTCAACAAGATCTGCCAGTACCGGGTAGGCATGCTCCCCTACTTCCTGGACAAGCTCCAGAAGAGCATGGACGGCGAGAAGAGCCTCCTGGACCAGACCGTGGTCATGTGGGGCTCGCCCATGGCCGACGCCAACCTGCACAACCACCGGCGCTGCCCGCTCATCCTGCTGGGCGGGGGCAACGGCCTCCTGGAGGGCAACCTCCACCTGAAGGCCGCCGACGGCACGCCCATGGCAAACGCCATGCTCACGCTGCTGCACGGCCTGGGCGTCGACGACATCCAGGGCTTCGGCGACAGCACGGGCGAGTTCTCGCTCACCCAATCGACCGTTACGGACTTCTGAGAGAGCGCTGACGCCATGAAGCTCTTCGCAGCCCTCGGCCTGGCCCTGCTCGTCGCCTCCGCTCCGGCCGATTCTCCCGTCGCCGACGCGGCCAGGGACGGCGACATCGACGCCGTGCGCGCCCTGCTGCAGGAGGGCGCCGACGTCAACGCCGCCCAGGGCGACGACATGAGCGCCCTCCACTGGGCCGCCGAGCGCGGCGACGCGCCCCTGGCCGACATGCTCGTCCATGCGGGCGCGCACCTGGAGGCGGTGACCCGCATCGGGAGCTACACGCCGCTGCACGTGGCCAGCCGCGCCGGGCACGCGCCGGTCGTGGCGCGACTCCTCGAAGCCGGAGCCGACGTGGCGGCCGCGGCCAGCAACGGCGGCGCCATGCCCCTCCACCTGGCGGCCGCGGCGGGAGACGCCGAGATCGTCCGCCTGCTCATCGAGCACGGGGCCGACGCGAACGCGCGCGAGGGCGAGTGGGGGCAGACGCCGCTGATCTTCGCGGCCTCGTGGAACCGGGCCGAGGCGATCCGCGCGCTCATCGAGGGCGGCGCCGATCCCGACCTCGCTTCCGAGACGCTGGACCTGCAGCTCTTCTCGGAGCTGGAGCGTGAGAGCACGCGCCGACGCGACGAGCTCCTGGACGCGTTCACGGACGGGGGCACCGAGCCTCCCACGCCCAGCGAGCTGAAGGCGGCCATCCAGGCCGGCCGCGAGGTGCTGGCGAAGGGCGAGCTGCCGGAGCCGGACGAGGACGAGGAGGACGACGATCGCCGCGACGACTTCCGCGGGCCGCCCCGCATCACCCAGAAGGGCGGGCTGACGGCCCTCCTTCACGCCGCTCGCCAGGGGCACGTCGAGGCCGTCCGGGCCCTCTTGGACGGCGGCGCGGACGTGAATCGGCCGAGCGCCGCGGACGGGACCACATCCCTGCTCGTCGCCACCATCAACGGACAGTTCGACGTGGCGATGCTGCTGCTGGAGCGGGGCGCCGATCCCAACGCGGCGTCGGAGCTGAACGGAGCGACGCCGCTGCTGGCCACCATCAACTCGGAGTGGCAGCCCCGGACGCGCTACCCCCAGCCCCAGGAGCGGGCGGTCCAGAAGACCGGCTACCTGGACGTGATGCGGGCGCTGCTCGAAGCCGGAGCCGATCCCGACGCCCGGCTCACGATGCATCCGTGGTACATGGAGTACACCGGGTGCGGGAACGGCAACTGCGGCCTGGTGGACAACATCGGGGCGACCGCCTTCTGGCGGGCGGCGTACGCCACGGACGTGCAGGCCATGAAGCTGCTGGTGGCGTGGGGCGCCGATCCCGAGATCGCCACGAAGGCCCGACCCCGCCGCCAGCGCCTCTCGCCCGACGAGTACCTGAGGCGCCAGAACCTGGTGCGCATCACCGAGGAGTTCGACGATCTGGACGCGGCGGCGAAGGTCGAGGCGCTCATCGCCGTGAAGGGGGACCTGCCCGACTCGGTGCAGGCCGACTACCCGGACGACGTCATCAAGGAGAAGCCCGTCCAGGTGAGGGAGGAGCTCATCGCCCATACCGAGCGCGCCGACTCGGCACGCGCGGCCGAGCCGGACCCCTCGGGCCTGCCGCCCGTCGAGGTGGGAGGGCCGGCGGTCCACCCCATCCACGCCGCCTCGGGCGTGGGCTACGGCGAGGGCTTCGCCGGCAACGCCCACCGCCACGTGCCCGACGGCTGGATGGCCGCGGTGCGGTACCTGGTGGAGCACCTCGGGATGGACGTGAACGCCCGCGACGACAACGGCTACACGGCGCTCCACCACGCCGCCTCGAGGGGCGACAACGAGATGGTCCTCTACCTGGTGTCCAAGGGCGCCGACGTCACGGTGGTGAGCCGCCGCGGCCAGACCACGGCCGACATGGCCAACGGCCCCGTGCAGCGGGTCTCGCCGTTCCCCGAGACGGTGGCGCTGCTCGAGAGCCTGGGCTCGCACAACAACGACAACTGCCTCACCTGCTGACCGGGCGGCTGGGAGCCGGGCTCAGCGCACGCCCAGCTCGGCTCCCAGCGTCCAGGCCCTCTGCCGCTCCCCGTCCGTCGGGCGCTGCCCGCGGGCGTAGCCCACGAAGAGGGACGTGAGGCGGAGGGGTCCCAGGGGCCGGTCCACCGCGAAGGCCAGCTCGCCCGCCACGAACGGCCCGGAGTCCCATCCCCGGGCCTCCAGCGCGTCGTCCAGGCCGAAGCTCCAGAAGTATCCCCCCTCGATCTCCGTGCGCAGACGCCGGCCCAGCGGCACCAGCCAGTAGCCGCGCACCCCCAGGCGGCTGTGGACGTCGCTCCCCAGCCCCAGCGTATCGCGGACCCCGGAGACCAGGGGCTTCACCCCGTCCCAGGCCACGACCGTGGACGGCAGGAGCGGCCGCCGGGGATCGACCCAGCGCAGCTCGGCCCCTCCCGCCAGCGCCTGCTCGTCGAAGTCGGCACTGGTCTCGTACTGTGCCCGCGCGCCGACGCCGAGGAAGCCGTAGTGGAAGGCGTAGGCGTCGGGGGCCGCGTCGAGGTCCAGCTCCGGGTCGTCCGGAGCCCGCTCCGACAGGCTCACGGACAGGCCGTACCACGCCGAGGCCTCCAGGTTCTGGGGAATGGCGAGCTCCGTGACGGGGACCGCACCGTCCAGCCGCAGCCCCAGGTGGCGGGCCCGCGGGAAGCGCGGGCGTGTGTCGTAGTCGGGTCGGCAGGCGGCGAGCGACAGGGTCAGCCCGGGAGCGCGGCCGCCCCGGGTGTCGTCGATCCAGGCGGGCGCGAGCGAGACGTGCGATCCGGTCGCCGGACAGACCGTCTGGGCCGCGGCCGGAGACGCGGCGAGGGCGCCGGCGGCCGCGAGCCACGGGGCGAGGGCGCGGGGCATCCTCATACCAGGGCCTCCTCGAAGTCGAACATCGAGTCCAGCAGCCCGGCCACGTCCACCAGCCGGCTGTCGCCCGTCCGCAGGACGGCCATGACGCGCTCCACCGCCGCCGCGCGGGTCCAGGACTCGCGGTAGGGGGCCCCCGTGTCCTCGGCGCAGCCCACCAGGTTCAGCGCCAGACCGTCCACCACGAGCGCGAAGTTGGGATCCTGCGGACGGAAGTAGGTGAGCTCGGCCAGGCGCGTCGTGCGGTTGGCGAGATATCCGCCGCGCACCTGGCCGGGGGTCATGAACGCCCTGCACTGGCGGTACGTGCAGCGGACCGAGCGGCTCTTCTGGCTCCAGTCGGCGGGCTCCCGTCCGGCCTCGAACGCCTCGCCCGCCGCCTCCAGCAGCCAGGTGGGGGGCCGGGCGCCCACCTCGGCGCGGTGGCGCGAGAGCCAGGCGACGTGGCGCTGGAGGTTCGCCCGCATGGCCGCTCCCGGGGCTTCCGGGAAGCCCAGGAAGAGCTTCGGCGCGGCGCCGGCGATGTGGTCGAAGTCGGCCGGCGCCATGTGCTGCCGGAAGTAGCGCCAGTACACGTCGTCGGTCATGTCCAGGCGCAGGAGCCAGGAATCGGTCCCGAAGAGGATGCGGCGCCGCAGGTGCTCGTCACGGAGGAGCTCGGCCAGCCGGGCGAAGTAGTGCGTCTCGTCGGCGGGATCGAGCATCTGGTCGCTGTGGTAGGCGAGGTCCGTGTAGACGTTCGGACGCTCCCGCATGAAGCGCAGGATCGTCGCCCCCCAGGTGCCGTCGTCGAGGCCGTCGGGGCGTCCCAGGCTCTGCCAGCCCCCGAAGTGGGCGAAGCACACCCGCAGGCCCTCCAGGTCGCCGGTCAGCACCGGCTCCCAGCGGGCGGGGTCGCAGTAGTCGATGTACTCCGGCCTGCGGTAGAAGCCGCCGTGGCCGCAATGGAGGAGCACCGGGACGTCCTTCTCGATGCAGTACTCGTAGACGCGCAGGAGCTCCGGGCCGTCCACCTCGTAGCCCAGCGACGGATAGAGCTTCACGCCCAGGAATCCGCCCTCGTCGATGGCCCCGGTCATGAGCGCGAAGTGGTCGGAGCGCTCCGGATGGACGGCGAAGAACGGCAGGACGCGCCCGGGCCGCTGCAGCGCCGCCTCCCGGGTGCCCGCCACCTGGCGCAGGAAGTTGTCCCGGTCGCGGGCGGGCTCGTCCGGGGCGTGGATGTCCATCATCAGGGCCACGAGCGCGTCGTCGGGGTCCATCTGATCGAGGAGCTCGTCGGCCACCTCGGTGATGGTGCTGCGCAGGGCGAGCCGGAGGGTCTGCACGATGTCGAAGGGACGCTTGCCCACCTCGCCGCCCCCTCCCATGACCGTCGTGAGCTGGTCCAGCGCCGCACGCAGGGTGTCCACCTGGAGCCTCTCGATGCCCTCGCCCCGGATGACGGTGGCGAACGGGAGACGGGCCAGGTTCTCCTCGACGAAGCGGTCGAATCCCGCCACCTCCCTGAGCTCCGCCAGCAGCCGGGCCAGGATCTGCCGCTCGTCCAGGTTCTCGGGACGGTCGAGGAGGCGGTCCAGCAGCCGCTCCACGGCACGCACGACCAGCGGAGGCAGCCCCCGGTCCTCGAGGCGCTGTGTGATGACCCGGATCGCCTCGCGGCTGAGCACCGTGCGCAGCGTGAAGACGTGGGCGTGGACGTTGACGTGCATGTCTGGGTGGCTCTCGGATGCGAGGAGGATCCGATCCGGGAACTGGGGGGTGCGGAGACCTTATCGAGGGTGGGGTTCCGCGGCAACACGGCGGTCGGGGAACCACGCGCGGCCCCGGCCAGTTAAACACGCCGGGGCGATCGCGTGTCTATTGAATGCGGCCCCATCGGACGTTCGCGTCCCGCGGACGAGACTCCCCGTGTGAAGGAACTACCTAGATGAAGCTCGGACGACCCCTGGACCTGCTTGCTGCCATAGCCGTGCCGATCGCCCTCGCCCTGGCGGTGCAGGGCAGCGTCGCCGCCCCCACCGCCGGGGCGGAGACGTCCGTCGACCTGCCCCGCGCCGAGGTGACCTATTCCGCCGACGTCGCGCCCATCTTCAAGAAGAGCTGCGTGAGCTGCCACGGCGGCATGGACGGCGGCGAGAAGCGCGTCGAGTACGGCCTGGATCTGACCACGGCGAAGGGCGTCCTGGCAGGATCCGAGTACGGCGCCGTCATCGAGCCCGGCGACCCCGACAACAGCTACCTGGTCGAGCTCATCGAGGCCGGCGACATGCCGGAGGAGGGCGATCCCCTCACCCCCGCCGAGATCGAGATCATCCGCGCCTGGATCGCCGACGGCGCCAAGGACAACTGACGCGGCGACAGGCGCCGCACGCGGAGCACCCCGGCCCGGCCGTCCCTTTCGGGGGCGGCCGGGCCGGTTCGTCGTGGCGGGCGGGCGGCTTCGGGCGAGGCGAGGCCGGGTCCGCTCAGTCCCTGGGGAAGACCGCCATGGGCAGCGCCCAGTCCTGGCGCAGCCAATCGGCCACGAGGCCGATCTGCTCGTCGGTGAGGCTCTCCTCCACGCCGAATCGCGGCATCCCGTCGTTGTCCTCTCCGTAGTAGTCGGGGTGCTCCGGGTCGCGGATCATCCCGGTGAGCCACTCCCGGGAGCCGTATCCCGTCAGCACGGGCCCGTCCGGGTCCTCCTCGCCCACTCCCCGGTAGCGGTGGCACTCGGTGCAGCGCATGGCCTCGCTCACCAGGAGCTCGCGACCCTCCAGGATGCTGTCGAACTCCGCCGAGTCGGCCTCGGACTGGTACGGCAGGTGCGCCTCGGCGGAGAGCGCCATGATGACCCGGTCGACGTCGGCCCGCTCGAAGGTGGGCACCACGCGCGTCACGAAGCGCACCATGTCGCCCCGCCGGTGCGCGGTGGCGCCGAAGTACTCGGGCGTCCCGATCCGCTCCCGGTCGAACAGGCCCTCGAGCCACTCGCGGCTCGCGAACCCCTGCAGGTCGGACGCCGACGGCTCCTCCTCGGGCGGGCTGCCCAGGCCGTCGTGCCCGTCGTAGGTGTGGCAGCTCGCGCAGTTGGCGGCGAAGATCCGGGGGCCCTGGGTGAGGGGATCGCCGCGCAGGAGCGAGAGCGCTCCGGCGGCCGGGATTCCCTCCGGCGAGCCCGCCAGGGCCGCGATGCGGGCCGCGGTGGCCTCCGCGTCGCTCCTGGCCAGCTGGAAATCGGGGTCGCGGGCGTCCTCGCTGTACGCCTGCCGCGTCAGCAGCCCCACGCCCAGCAGGAGGGCGACGAGAAGGCCGATGTTGAATCCGTGGCCGAGCCGCCACCTGCCGATGATGGGCATGAGCGCCACCACCAGGAGGACAAGGCCCGGGACCACGTGGGCGCCGATGACCTCGGTGCCCGCGGGGAAGTACTTGAGCCACTGGAAGAGGAACATGAAGCTCCACTCGGGGCGGGCCGCGGCGTAGGGCTCGGTGGGATCGGCCGGCGCTCCGAGGTGGGCGCCCCCGCTCCAGATCACCAGGAACATCACCGCCGCCATCAGGGCCAGCGCCGCCACCGCGTCGCGGAACAGCTGGTCGGGCCAGAATCTGGCATCGGGGCCCCTCGCCGGCTTCTTCGGCGTGATCCCGTGGTAGCGGAAGAGGTAGATGTGCCCCAGCACCAGCAGGATGGTGAGGAGGGGCAGCAGACCCGCGTGGATCGCGAAGAAGCGCGTCAGCGTGTGGTGTCCGTATTCCGCCCCCCCGATCAGCATCCTCTGGAGGGCCGGCCCGACGACGGGCGTGACGGCCGCGATGCTGGTGGCCACCTTGGTGGCCCAGTAGCCCTTCTGGTCCCAGGGCAGCAGATAGCCGGTGAGGGACATGCCCATCACCAGCATCAGCAGGATCAGCCCGAACCAGAAGTTGATCTCCCGGGGCGCACGGTACGCCCCGTCGATGACCACCTGCATGAGGTGCAGGACGAGCAGGACCGTCATGAACTGGGCCATGTAGTGGTGGATGCCGCGCAGCACCCAACCACCGAGCATCTGGTTCTGGATGTAGAAGACGCTCTCCCACGCGCCCTGGGCGTTGGCGCTGTAGGCCGTCCAGAGCGCCACTCCGGTGACGAACTGTACGAAGAGCGCGAACGTGAGGACGCTGCCCCACACGTACCGCCAGCGCGCGCCCCCGGGGATGCGCTCGTACAGGGCGGCGCGGGCGATGGCGCGGTAGCCGGTCCTGTCGTCCAGCCAGTCCAGGACCCTGCTCATGCGACGGGGAGCTTGTCCTCGCGCCCCGGGATGAAGTTCTGGAAGCGCACCCAGACCTCCCCGTCGCGTATCTCGACCTCGAGCTCGTCCATGTCCCGGGGGCTCGGGCTGGCGGGATCGTTGATGCTGCCGTCCAGGGCGAAGCTGCTCCGGTGGCACGGGCAGGCGAAGCGGGCGCGGTCGGGCGCCAGGTTCACGAAGCAGCCGGCGTGGGGGCAGACCACGTTCAGGGCCGTCACGCCGTCCTCCTCCGTCCGGCGCAGGTAGACCGCGCCCACGGGCGTGTCGGTGTAGGTGGTCCAGGCGTCGACGCGATCGGACCGGATCGTGAAGCGCCGGGGGAGGCCGTCGGCGGGCAGGGCGGAAAGGCGCGTGACCCGGACCATCCCCGCGTCCGATCCGGTGCGTCGGAGGGGGTCGAAGAGGGCCACGACGCCCGCGATCAGCGGAGGGAGGCTGGCCAGGGCGCCGGCCAGCAGCGCGCCCATGCCGATGAGGAAGCTCCTGCGGGGAGCCCCTTCGGACGGCGCTCTGTCGTCACTCATATCGTGCATTACGGCTGCAAGTCGATGGGAAGCCGCCGGGGCCGTCGCGGGGGACGCGCAGCCCCCCGCCCACGGAGGTGGAGCCTCCAGGCGTGATGTCGTTCACTCTGTCGGATCCTGCCGGTCGCGCGCCGCCACGGTAGGCGGCTCCGCCATGACCGGCAAGGAGCCTTGCGGGACCCCTCTCGCGGGACCGGGTTCCCGGCGCCGTCCCGCGGGAAGGCGCCGCCACGGGGCTCGTCAGAACGATACCAGCCTCGTGACCTTGAGGCTGAGGACCCGCTCCAGCACCCGGTCGCCCGCCGTGTCCCGCCGCTCCGTGAGCACCACGTAGAGGTCGGACAGCGGGGCGTGGATCCAGTTGAGCCGGACGTTCGTGACCAGCTCCTGGGTGGCCTCGTTGTACTGTACGAACGCGCTGGTGAGCAGCCGCGTGGAGAAGAACGCGTCGAGCTTCGCGCCGTACACGTCCGCCGTGACGGGGGCCTGCCCCGGAAGCTCGATCCGGTTGTGCTCGGCCGAGAGGTCCAGGAGCGCGCGATACCCGATGCGGCCCAGGACGCTGCCGCCCACGGAGAGGCGCTCGCCGCCGAAGTAGCCACCGCCCCCGACGTTGACGCGGCCCGAGACGGCGCGGGCACGGCTGGCGTCGTACGAGACCCGCCCCTCCACGAAGTCGTACGCGCCGGCATCCACCGTGGCGCCCCGCACGGAGAACGGAGCCCGCACCCGCTCGAAGCGATCCGTGACGCTCACGCTGGCCGTGGCGCCGTCCCGAAGGTCGAGGTCGAGGCCGCCACCGAGCTCACGCGTCTCCAGGAGGCCGTCCAGGTCGGCGAAATAGTGCCCCTCCACGTACGGGTTCACCTCCTGGAGGGGCCCCCATCCCACCTGGGGGCTGATGCCGACGGTCCCGTACCCGTGGCGCACCCCCCGGCGGCGCACGAAGCCCGCCCCCGGATCGAAGTCGTCGTCGAAGCGTCGGTACAGCGCCTCCACTTCCCAGAGGGGGTCGCGCCAGGCCACGGATAGGCGCCCCGCCATGGCCCGGTCCAGGGGCGTGCCGTCGGCCGAGGCTCCCTGGGAGGCCGCCAGGTACGACTGGACCAGGAGGTAGTCGCCCAGGGCCTGCCAGCTGGCGTCGACGCCGTAGCTCTGGTTGTCGGCGCCCGTCCCGGACGTGGTCGTGCGGTTCACGAAGATGGCGCCGGCGGTGAGGCCCGGGGCCGCCTCCCCGCGCAGCCGGGCGACGGTGAAGTTCTCGGGGAGGAATTCCTCCTGTCCGCGGGTCTGCATGTTGAGGACGCCCACGGAAAGCGGCCCGGCGGTGCCGCTCACCCTCGCGCCGCCCAGGATGGGGAGGGGCGCTCCCGCGGGTGTCAGGCCGATCCGACGCGAGTGGAAGAGGGTGAAGTCCCGGTCCGTCGCGCCGTTGCGCTGGTTGTACTGCCCCTGGTCGCCGAACTGGAAGATGCCGGCGTTCTCCAGGAAGAACTCGCGCTTCTCGGGGAAGAAGAGGGAGAAGCGGGTCAGGTTCACCTGCTGCTGGTCCACCTCCACCTGGGAGAAGTCGGTGTTCACGGTCAGGTCGAGCGTCATGCCGGGCGTGAGGCCGTACTTCAGGTCGCCGCCCGCGTCCAGCTCGGTCCCCTCGTCCGGCCGCAGATCCCCCGACGGGCGGCTCGTGAGCACGAACGGCTTCACCGAGAGGTTGCGGCCGGGCTCGATGCCGTCGAGGCCCGCCAGCGTGCCGGCGCGGGACATGACGTAGAGCTGCCAGCGCCGGTCCATGGGCGCCCACGTCGCGTCCTCGTTCTTGCGCCGGATGCGCCGCAGCAGGTTGAGCCCCCACACCTGCGCGTCCTGGCCGCCTTCGAAGCGGAGCGTGGACCAGGGGATGGCCATCTCCACGGTCCAGCCGCCTTCGTGGATGCGGGTCCGGAGCTGGTGCGCCGACTCCCACGCCGCGTTGCTGACGCGCCCGTCGTCGGAGGTCTGGGAGTCGCGGACCGCTCCGCCCGGGTTGATGAAATAGGCGAAGGAGCTCTTGCCGTCGTGGAACGTGTCCAGCGTGAAGCCGAAGGCGTCGCCGTCCCGGGTGTTGGGGTCGCGCTGGAGCGTGGGGATGACGAGCGCCGACGGATCGGAGTCGTGCATCTCCGCGCCGATGTAGAGGTGCTCGTCGTCGTAGAGGATGCGGACCTCGGTGAGCTCGCTGGCCGGGGCCCCGGGGGTGGGCTTCTGCTGGACGAAGCGGTCGATGACCGGGGCGGCCGCCCACGCGGACTCGTCGAGGCGGCCGTCCACGCCGATGGAGCCGGTGGCCCGGGCGGCCAGGCCCGCCGGCCGGGCGGCGCCGTCCAGGTCGAGGATGACGGAGGGGCGGTCGGGGCCGTTCTCCTGCCCACCCTCACCCTGCTGGGCGCGGGCGGGAGCGGCGAGGGCCGCGGCGGCCACGGCGAGAATGGCGGCCACGCGAGCCGGGGAGACCGCTGGATTCATGAAATGGACCGTCATCGTGCGAGGGTAGCGCCCGGGGCGAGGGGGGAGTGGGCTCCTCCCGGGGACCCGCGGCGGGGGAGAAGGGTTGGGAATCATCGCACCGTGGCCTGGAAGAGCGCGTCCACGGCCTCGGGAGTGAGGTCTCGCGACGCGTCCATCCACCACGCGGCCAGGCCGAGGAACGCCCCGGCCACGGCATGGGCCCGGGCGTCGAGGTCCGCGTCGGCGTCCACGCCCGCCATCTCCGGCCTCCCCCGCCGCGCCAGCTCCCGGCGCGCCACGGCGGTCACGAGCTGGGTGGCCCGACGTCGGACCCTGGCGCCCGACCGGCTGCCCATGACCGCCTGGAAGAGACGCGTGTCGGAGCCGACGTGACGGAGCAGCGGGAGGCTGAAGCGGAATCCCGGGTCCGCGGGATCGGGCTTCGCGCCGGCGGCCGGAGCCGCATCGGCCAGCGAGAGCAGCCAGACGTCGAACTGGTCGAAGAGCAGGTCCTCCTTCGACCCGAAGTGGGAGTAGAAGGTGGAGCGGCCCACGTCGGCCCGGTCCGCGATGTCCGCGACGGTGATGTCGTCGTAATCGACCTCCTCGATCAGCTGGAGCAGCGCCTGCTTCAGGCGACGCCGGGTCCGTGTCACCCGCCGATCCTCCCTCCGTGCGGTCATTCGCTCCTCCCGTTTTGCGGACATGCAGGGTCGTCGTGTCCAGAACCGGACAGATCCGGCGGATTGTGGCTTGACACCCGGATCGCACCGGTGCGGGATTGGCCGACGCTAACGCGTTTCTGAACAACTGTCCAGAAAAGGGAGGCTCCGTGTTCTTCGCGCTGCTGATGGCGACGCTGGTCGGAGCGCTCGTCCACTATCGATTCGGTCCTGCGCCGGCGGGCGGCCGAACCCGCGGGCGGCTGGGGGAGCTGCTGCTGGTGTGGGTGCTGGTGGGCTACTGCGGGATCCCGATGGTCGGGGTGGCCGCCGGCGCACTGGTGTGGCCGGAGCCGACGGCCGCGATGCTGAACCTGCCGACGGGCGGCGTGTTCCAGGCATTCATGGCGGGGGC
>JAHWKH010000080.1 GCA_019347995.1 Gemmatimonadota bacterium
TCACCTTCGAGGTGGGCCACCGCGAGCGTGGGCCCCGAGGCGTCGCCGTACGGGCCCCGTCCCGTCAGAAGCTCGTATCCCAGCACGCCCAGGCCGTACACGTCGACCTGCTCGGTGAGCTCCTCCCCGCGCAGCTCCTCGGGACTCCGGAAGCGGGGATCGCCCACGACCTGGCCCGTCGCCGTGAGCCGCCGTGGATCGCCCTCTCCGCTGGCCATCTCGCGGGCGATGCCGAAGTCGGTCAGCAGCACGTGGCCCGTCTCCTCCTCGAGGAGGACGTTCGCGGGCCGGACGTCGCGGTGGATGATGCCGTGCTGGTGCGCGGACTCCAGCGCTTCCGCCACGGCGGTGAGGACCTCCCGCGCCTCCTCCGGCCGCAGTGGCCCCCCCGCATCCAGCCGTTCGGCCACGCTCCGCCCCTTCACGTACTGCATCACGAGGAAGGGGCGACCGTCTTCCGTGTGACCGAAGCGGTGGACCTGGACCACGTTGGGATGCGAGAGCGAGGCGAGGGCCCGCGCCTCCCGCTCAAAGCGGGCGCGCGCCGCCGGATCCGCGCTCGACGCGTCCGGGCGGAGGACCTTGAGCGCAACCAGGCGGCCGAGATCCGGCTCCCGGGCGAGGTGCACGTCGGCCATCTGCCCGCGCCCGAGGAGGCGGATGACCTCCAGGCCGGGCACGCTCGGCGGGGCGGCTCGGCCTCCATCCATGGGGCGTGCTCCGGGGAAGAAGGGCCAGCCTCGGCGTCAGTCCTGCGCCCGGGGACCGGCGGCCGCTACTTCGGCCGGCACCTCCGAGGCGTACTTCACGAAGTTCTCACCGAACATGCCGGCGAGCTTCTTCGCCTGCTCGTCGTACTTCGCGGAGTCCTTCCACGTGTTGCGGGGCACGAGGATGTCGTCGGGCACGCCGGGCACGTGCTCCGGGATGTGCAGGCCGAACACGGGGTCCTCCACCGTCTCCACGTCGTCGAGCTCGCCGGCGAGGGCCGCGCGCACCATGGCCCGCGTGTACTCGAGGCGCATGCGGCTGCCTTCGCCGTACGCGCCGCCGGTCCAGCCGGTGTTCACGAGCCAGACCCGGGCGCCGTGCTCGCGCAGCTTCTCGCCCAGCATCTCGGCGTAGACCGACGGGTGGCGCGGCAGGAAGGGCGCCCCGAAGCAGGCGCTGAACGCGGCCTTGGGCTCGGTCACGCCCCGCTCCGTCCCGGCCACCTTGGCGGTGTACCCCGACAGGAAGTGGTACATGGCCTGCTCGGGCGTGAGCCTGGCGATGGGCGGCATGACCCCGAAGGCGTCGGCCGTCAGGAACACGACGTTGGCCGGGTGCCCCCCCTCGCCGGGGATGACGGCGTTGGGGATGTAGTGGATGGGGTAGCTGGCGCGTGTGTTCTCCGTGATCGTGGCGTTCTCGAAGTCGATGGCCCGCGAGCCTCCGTCCAGGATCACGTTCTCCAGGATGGTGCCGAACTGCTGGGTGGCGTGGTAGATCTCCGGCTCACCCTCGGGGGAGAGGCGGATGGTCTTGGCGTAGCAGCCGCCCTCGAAGTTGAAGACGCCCCGGTCGCTCCAGCCGTGCTCGTCGTCGCCGATGAGGCCCCTCTCGGGATCGGCGGACAACGTGGTCTTGCCCGTGCCCGAGAGGCCGAAGAAGAGGGCGACGTCACCCTCGCCCCCCACGTTGGCCGAGCAGTGCATCGGAAGCACGTCCTTCTCGGGAAGTACGTGGTTGAGGACGCTGAAGATGGACTTCTTGATCTCGCCGGCGTAGCGCGTTCCGCAGATGAGGACCGTCTTCTCGGCGAAGCTCACCACCACCGCCGTCTCGGAGCGCGTCCCGTGGCGCTTTGTGTCGGCCTTCATCTCCGGGGCGTGGAGCACGGTCCAGTCGGGCTGCATCGACGCCAGCTCGTCGGCGTCGGGCCGCAGGAACATGTTGTAGGCGAACAGGTTGTGCCACGCATTGGGCGTCACCACCCGCACGTTGATGCCGTACTGCGCGTCCACACCGGCCCGCGCGTCCCTCACGAACAGGGCGTCGCGGCCGTTCAGGTAGACGAGCAGGTCCTCCCTGAGCTTCCTGTACCTCTCCTCCTCCAGGGGCACGTTGACCGTGCCCCAGTCCACGACGTCCGCGCTCACGGCGTCCTTCACCGTGTACTTGTCGTTGGGCGAGCGCCCGGTGTGAGGCGCTGTCACCGCCGCGAAGCCCCCCATGTGGGCGAGCTGGCCCTCCTCCCGACGAAGGGCGTGCTCGACGAGCTGGGCGGGAGAGAGGTTCCAGTGGACGGTGCCCCGGGGCTCCAGGCCCACCCGGTCGAGCCCGAAGCCGCTCCTGGTCGCTCCGCCGGTCCCCGAGACCGGCGGCCGGTCCGTCGTCTGCATGCTCGTCATGTCGCCCCTCACAGGTGAAAACGGGCCTTGACCGCACCGCCGCCACCGGCGTGGCCGGCCGCTTCCGGAGCGCACGCCCGGCTGAAAATCGAGAAAATCAGACCCTAATCATGGGTTCCCCGCGCCTGCGCGTCCACCGACGCTACGGTCACGAGGTTCAGGACGTCCTGCCCGGTGCTGCCCCTCTGCAGGATGTGGATGGGGCGGGCCATGCCCAGCAGGATGGGGCCGATGACCTCGGCCCCGCCCAACCGGTCCAGCAGCTTGTACGCCGCATTGGCCGCTCCCAGGTTCGGGAAGACCAGGACGTTGGCCGGCGCGTGGAGGTTCGAGAACGGATAGACCTCCTCCAGCTTCTGGGGGTCCACCGCGGTGTCGGCCTGCATCTCGCCGTCGATCTGTACGTCGGGGTCCCGCTCCCGCACGAGGCGCACCGCCTCCGCCATCTTGTCCGATTCCGGGTGGCGTGCCGAGCCGAAGTTGGAGAAGGACACCATGGCGATGCGCGGCTCCAGCCCCAGGTCGCGCACGTAGCCCGCCGAGAGCAGGGCCACGTCGGCCAGCGTCTCGGCGTCGGGATCGATGTTGACGGTGGTGTCGGCGAAGAAGAGCAGGTCCCGGTTGGGGAACGCCAGCATGTAGAGCCCGGCCAGGTGGTTCACGCCCTCGCGGACGCCGACGACCTGGAGCGCCGGGCGCAGGATCTCGGGATAGTTGGATTCGATGCCCGCCACCAGGGCATCGGCGTCGCCGGAGCGCACCATGGAGAGGGCGAAGTAGATGGGCTTGAAGAGGTTCTGGCGGGCCTCGTTGAGCGTGAGCCCCTTGCGCATGCGCCGCCGGTGGAGCTCCTCGGCGTAGCGCTCGCGAGCCTCCTCGTCGCCGGCCGCCCAGCGCACCTCGACGCCGCGAAGGTCGGTGCCCATGGCGCCGGCACGCTCCCGCACGCGCTCGGGAACGCCCATGAGGATGGGGCGGGCGACCCCTTCCTCCACCATCTGCGCCGCCATGCGGATCACCTTGTCGTTGTGACCCTCCGCCAGGACGACACGGGCGGGGGCGCGCCGCGCCCGGCTGGTCATCCAGCGCATGACCTCGCGGCCGGGGCCCAGGCTGGCCCGCAGGCGGTCGCGGTACTCGTCCAGGTCGAGCTCGACGCGCGCCGCGCCCGTCTCCATGGCGGCCTTCGCCACGGCCGGCGCCACGTAGAACAGCACCCGGTGATCGAAGGGCTTCGGAATGAGGTAGCGGCGCCCGAACTCCAGCGCCTCGCCTCCGTACGCGGTCAGCACCGCCTCGGGGACGTCGGCACGCGCCAGGTCGGCCAGGGCGTGCGTCGCGGCCAGCATCATGGTCTCGTTGATGGTGGTGGCGCGCACGTCCAGGGCGCCGCGGAAGATGAACGGGAAGCCCAGGACGTTGTTGACCTGGTTGGGATAGTCGGAGCGGCCCGTGGCCATGATGGCGTCGGAGCGCACGGCGGCCACGTCCTCGGGGAGGATCTCGGGGTCGGGGTTCGCCAGGGCGAAGATGATGGGATCGGGGGCCATCCCCTCGACCATGTCCCGGCTCACCACCCCTCCCACCGAGAGCCCGATGAAGACGTCGGCGTCCTGGAGCGCCTCGGTGAGCGTGCGCTTGTCCGTTTCCAGCGCGAAACGCTCCTTGAACTCGTTCATGTCCTCCTCGCGACCCTTGTAGATGACGCCCTTGGAGTCGCACATGAACACGTTCTCGCGCCGGATGCCGAGCCGCAGCAGGTGGTCGGCGGTGGCCAGCGCGCTGGCGCCGGCGCCGCTGAAGACCACCACCGTGTCGGCGGGATCGCGCCGCGTCACCTCGAGGGCGTTGAGGAGGGCCGCGCCGCCGATGATGGCGGTGCCGTGCTGGTCGTCGTGGAAGACCGGGACGTCCAGCGTCCGCTTGAGCTCGCTCTCGATGCGGAAGCAGTCCGGGGCCCGGATGTCCTCCAGGTTGATGCCCCCGACCGTGGGCTCCAGCAGCTGGCAGAAGCGGATGATCTCCTCGGGGTCCTCGCTGTCGACCTCGATGTCGAAGACGTCGATGCCGGCGAAGCGCTTGAAGAGGACGCCCTTGCCCTCCATCACGGGCTTGCTGGCCAGCGGCCCGATGTTCCCCAGCCCCAGCACGGCGGTGCCGTTGGAGACCACGGCCACCAGGTTGCCACGGGCCGTGTACCGGAATACGTCCTGCGCGTTCTTCGCGATCTCCCGACACGGCTCGGCGACGCCCGGGCTGTACGCCAGGGAGAGCTCGCGCTGGGTCGCCACCGGCTTGGTGGGGATCACCTCGATCTTGCCGGGCCTTCCCTCGGAGTGGTAGTCCAACGCCGCCTGACGTCGTGGATCCGTCGCCATCCGTTCTCCGTCGTCCTGGTGATTCCTCCCTGCGTTCCCGCCTGTGCTATCCCCTCCGGCGGCCGCCTGTGCCGCGGTGCCCGGCCCGGCCGCCCCGGCCGGGGGCGGCCATTCGGTGCGGGACTTGCTCCTCGGGGGTAGGGTAGCAGGTGTCCCCGAGCCCATTTCACGTGACCCGCACCCTGTCCATCCTCCTCGGCCTCGCCCTGGCGGCATCGCCGGCCCCGGCCGGCGCCCAGGCGCAGGAGTGCGCCCGGGGTGTGGTCAGCCACGTGTTCGTGGACAACAAGTCCATCTACGATCCCGACGAGCTCGACGAGGACACCTCGTTCCGCTGGGCGTTCGAGCTGGCCAACGCGCTCCACGTGCGCACGAAGGCGCGCTTCATCGGACAGGAGCTCCTCTTCCGCGCCGGCGACTGCTACGACCCCTTCCTGCTCGAGGAGTCGGAGCGGCTGCTGCGGGACTACGGCTTCATCTCACGGGCCGACGTCTTCGGCATCCAGCAGCCCGACGGCTCCTGGCACGTTGTCGTCGACACCAAGGACGAATGGACCACGAAGGTCGATCTGGGGGTGGACTTCGACGGCGGCCTCGGCTTCAGGAAGGTCGAGATCGCCGAGGAGAACCTCCTGGGCCGCGGCATCCTCCTGGGCGCCTTCTTCCGTGAGAGCGACGAGGAGCGGGACCTGGGAGGACAGGTCGCCCTGCCCCGGATCTTCGGCACCCGGCTGGACACGCGCGTGAGCGGCGGCCGCACCCGGATCGGCTCCTTCTTCGAGGAGGAGCTGTTCTACCCCTTCGTGGGCGAGGTGGGCCGCTTCGCCGGCCGCCAGGGCTACATCCGGCGGGAATCGCTCTTCCCCTACGCCACCGGCGACCGGGGCGATATCACCCACGTCCTCCTGCCCATGGAGGAGGAGCGGGTGGAGATCACCGCCGCCGCGCGCATCGGCGAGCCCGGCAACCTCACGATCTTCGGCATGGGGTTCAACAACGAGACGCTGGAGTTTCCGCGGTACCCCAGCGAGCTGGAGGCGGCCCCGAACGAGGACTTCGGAGCCACCGTGCCCGCCGACACCGGGGCCGCCGAGGCCATTCGCCCCCAGGTGGCGCACTCCGCCGCCACCCGCGTCAACCTCCTGGTGGGACAGCGCAACATCCGCTTCCGCCGCTTCGAGGGCCTGGACGCGCTCCGGGGCGTCCACGACGTCCCGCTGGGCGTGGACTTCGGGCTGACGCTGGGGCGCAGCCTCGCCTTCCTGTCGTCCGGGGAGGGCCAGCCCGACGACATCTACACGCGCGGGCGACTGTTCTTCGCCGCCGCCTCCGACATCGTCCTCGCGACGCTGGCGGGGGGAGTCGAGGGACGACAGGTCTTCTCCGGAGGCCAGTCCGGGGACGGCTGGAAGGACGTCCTGGGGGAGCTGGACCTCTACCTCTACTGGCAGCCCCCCGCCATGGACCGGCACACCTTCTTCGTGCGCGCGTCGGGAGCGGGGGGCTGGCAGACGACCATGCCGTTCCAGCTCACCCTGGGCGGACGCGAGGGCGTGCGCGGATTCCACGACCGCGAGCTTCCGGGTGGCCGTCGCATGGTGGTCACGGTGGAGGACCGCGTGTACCTCGGCTGGCCCTTCCCCGACCTCTTCGACATGGGCATCACGCTCTTCGGCGACGTGGGCGCCGTCAAGGCGGGCGACGTCCCCTTCGGCGTCGACTCGGGGCTGCGGGGCACGCTGGGCGCCGGCCTGCGGGTGGGCTTCCCGGCGGGGACGCGCGGCGTCGTGCGGCTGGACGCGGCCGTGCCCGTGGGCGGGGGGCGGGGGTTTTCCGATACGATCTTCCGGATGTCGGTGTCCGACCTCGTCGGGCTGCTGAGCGGCTTCGAGGACAGCCAGCTCGCCCGCAGCCGCCGCGTCACCGTGGGTCCCGACCACTTCACCCGCGACGGCGGCACCCGGTGAGGAGGCGCCGCTGAACGCCCCAGGGCGCCTTTCCCCCGAGGCGCGTGCCCACGAGGTGCGCCTCGTCCTGCGGCGCGTCCTCTGGATGAACGTCGGGCTCGTGGCCCTCGAGGTGGGGGCGGGGAGGCGCCCGTGAAGCCTCCGCCACGGGTGCGCGCCGACGAGCTGCTGGACGCTCCCAGACACGATCCCGCCGAGCTGCGCCGGTCCCTCGAGCAGGTGGCCGGCGTCAATCGCTGGCTGGGTGGCATCCGCGCCCTGAAGCGTCATCTGGCGGGACTGGACGGCGACGGGCCCCGCGTGCTCCTGGACGTGGGCGCCGGCAACGGCGCGGTGGCCGAGGCGGTGGCGGGCTGGGCGGGTGGAGGGCGCACGCCGTGGCGCGTGGTGGCCCTGGACGTCCACCCGCAGATCGTGCCGCTGGCCGCGGAGCGGACACGCGTGGAGGCGGTTCGGGGAGACGCGCTCCGCCTCCCGTTTCCGGACGGCGCCTTCGACGCGGCGTACACAGTGCTCACGCTCCACCACTTCGAGGGTGACGACGCCGTGCGCGTGGTGGCCGAGATGGCGCGCGTGAGCCGCGGCCTCGTGCTCGTGAACGACCTGGAGCGGACCCGGCTGGCCCACCTCGGCGCGCGTCTCCTGGCGGCGACGGTATGGCGCGGCAACCGGCTCACGCGCCACGATGGGCCGCTCTCGGTGCTGCGCTCCTTCACCCCGGCCGAGCTGCTGGACGTGGGGCGCCGCGCGGGCCTCCACGATGTCCGGGTGCGGCGCCACGCCCCCTTCCGCCTGGTGCTCGAGGGGCGCGGGTGAGCGGCGCCGCGATCCCCGACGTGCTCGTTGTGGGCGCCGGTCCGGCGGGCAGCTCGCTGGCCGGCCTGCTCGCCCGCAGGGGCTGGCGCGTGCGCGTGCTGGATCGGGCCCGCTTCCCGCGGCCGAAGCCATGCGGCGAATGCCTCAATCCCGGAGCCGTGGCGGCGCTGGACCGGATGGAGCTTCTCGACGCCGTCCTGGCGCTGGATCCGGCGGTGCTGCTGGGCTGGGACGTGGAGGCCGAGGGGGGACGCGCCGCCCGGGGCCGCTTCGGTGGGGGGCTGCGGGGGCTGGCTCTGCCGCGCGAGCGGCTGGACGCGGCGCTGGTGGACGCCGCCCGACAGCGGGGGGCCCGGGTGGAGGAAGGCGTTCACGTCACCGGCGTCCGCCCCGCCGCGCACGGGCGACGCCCGGTCGCCCTCCTCCACGGCGCCGGCGGCGGGCCGACCGAGGCGCCGGCGCGCGTGGTGGTGGGCGCCGACGGCCTCCGGTCGGTCACCGCCCGGGCGCTGGGAGCTTCGACGGGGCCGGGGCGGCGAAAGCTGTCCCTCACGCTCCGGCTCCGCGGGAACGGCCCGCCGACCGACCGGGGACGTCTGGTCCTGACCTCCGCGGGCACGGCGGGGCTCGCGCCGGTGGGGCCGTCGCTCTGGAACGCCACCGTGGTGGTGGACGCTGGCGCGGCCGGGCGCGCAGATAACGCTCTTCGACGTGGTGGGCGTGTTCGACGACATCGAGGCGCGACGCACGTGTCTGCTGGGTCGGAAGGAGTGCAGCGACATCGCGCCGTGCTCCATCCACGCGCACTGGCGCGAGGTGGCCACGCAGGTAGCGGCGTTCTTCCGGGACACCTCCCTGGCCGACGTGGTCCGGAGCGATGAGATGCGCGAGGCCGCGCTGGGCCCGAGGTAAGCGTGCCCGAACTGCCGGAGGTCCTCACGTACATCGAGACCCTCGAGCCGCGCATCGCGGGTCAGCCGTTGGAGAGAGTGCGTGTGCGCTCGCCGTCGCTGCTGCGCACGTACGACCCACCGGTATCGACGTTGGAAGGGCGCACTGTCCGGCGTCTTGACCGGATCGGCAAGCGGATCGTGTGGTCGTTCGACGACGACCTCTTCGCCGTC
>JAHWKH010000081.1 GCA_019347995.1 Gemmatimonadota bacterium
TCTACGCGGACGTCCTGGGCGAGCACCGCCCCGCCCGGGCCGTCATCCCGTGCGGCCCCCTCAAGAAGGGATTCGTGCTGGAAGTGACGGCCGTGGCGGCGGTGGAGCCCTGACCCGGGGGGCGCCCGCCTCAGCGCGCCGGGATCACGACGCCCGTTCCCACGGCGAGGGGCCGCGCCCAGGCGCCTTCGCCCTCCGACTCCAGCTCCACGGCGTGGTCGAACGCCTCGGGACGCCGGTCCACGACCCGCCCGTCCGTGACGACGAGCACCCGGGGCACGCTCCGCAGCAGCACGCGGAGGATGTCCACGGCCCTCAGCGCGTCGGTGGCGGCCAGCGCCTCCAGGGTGCCCTCGGGCAGCAGCAGCGTCGCGTCGGGGCGCGCCGAGGCGGCCACGGCGCACAGCGCGAGACGCACGGCGGCGTCCTCCTCTCCTGCCGGGTCGTCGAGGGGGCCCCGCGCACCCTGGGGAACCAGCGCGCCCCCCGCGTCCATCGACAGGAACAGCACCCGGCCGCCCGTCACCTGCTCCACCACCCGCGAGGCGCGCAGCAAAGCGCGGAGGCGGGCGGCGGACAGCCTCTCCTCCCGTAGACGCGCCAGGGCGCGCCCCGTCGGCGACGCCTCCGCCGAGGGGTCCCCCGGGGCGGGCCCACCCGCCGAACGGTCCCGGACGGCGGGACCGGTGGCGGCGGGCGCGCCGGCCGGTCGGGTGGCCGTGGAGTCGACACCGTCCGGCCTCGGTGGGCGCGGCCCCAGTCCCTCCAGGCGGGCGCGGGCGCGCTCGACGCGCTCGCTGCAGGCCTCCAGGGCGGCGTGGATCCGCAGCGCCCGCCCCTCCAGCTCCCGCAGGCGCTCCGGCTTCTCCTCCAACTGCTCCCGACGCCGCTTCCACCAGCGGCCGTCCTGGACCACGCCCTCCCACTCGTCGCGCAGGGTCGCCACGACGTCCTCGAACTGACCGGTCAGCGGCCGTCCACACGTGGGGCAGGGGGTATCGCCGCCGGCTGACTCGATCTGGCGGAGCCGCGCCTTGAGCTCCCGTGCCCGGTCCCTGTACGTCTGGAGCTGGGTCTCGGCGTCCTGCCGCTCGCGCGTCCACTCCATCGCCGCCTGCTCGACGTCCCCGGTCACCTCGGCGTCGTCCGCCCGCAGCTCGGACAGCTCCCTCTCCAGGGTGCGCAGCTCGCCGGGTACGGCCTCCCGCGCGCGGCGCCGCGCTTCGGGGTCGGGCGGCGGGGGCGGCGCCTCGCCCAGCTCGATGCGGGTCTGCCACTTCGATGAGCGGAGGCCGATGGCCCGCTGCAGCTGGATGGCCGGGATGGTGCGGGGCCCGGCGCTGCCCTGGACGGCGGCGACGACGGCCCGGTCGCTGGGCCCCGTCTCCGCCGCGCCCTGGGGGAGCCCCAGCATCCTCCCCATCTCGTGGGTCTACATCCACCTGATGGGTGCCGAGGGGCTGACGCACGCCACGAAGGTGGCGATCCTCAACGCCAACTACATGGCGAAGCGGCTGGAGGAGCACTTCGACGTCCTCTTCCGGGGCAGGAGCGGGCGCGTGGCCCACGAGTTCATCCTGGACCTGCGTCCTTTCCGGAGGAGCGCCGGCGTCACCGAGGAGGACGTCGCGAAGCGCCTCCAGGACTACGGTTTCCACGGGCCCACCATGTCGTGGCCGGTGCCGGGCACCATCATGGTCGAGCCCACCGAGAGCGAGCCCAAGGCCGAGCTCGACCGCTTCTGCGACGCTCTGGTGTCGATCCGGGCGGAGATCCAGCAGGTGGAGTTGGGCATCTCCGACCGGGACGACAACCCGCTCAAGAACGCGCCACACACGGCGGCGGTGGTCACGGCCGACGAATGGACGCACGCGTACGGCCGCGAGCAGGCGGCGTTCCCCGCCCCCTGGACGCGCGAGTACAAGTTCTGGCCCACGGTGGGCCGGGTGGACAACGCCTACGGCGATCGCAACCTGGTATGCGCGTGCCCCCCGGTGGAGGAGTACGAGGAGGCGTCGGCGGGCTGAGCCGCGGGCACCGGACCCGCCATCCGCCGGAGCAATTCCTGCAGGGAAGGGGCGGCGCCCGACCCGCTCCCACCGCAGCGAAAGGAGGACCGCATGGCCAAGGTCACGTGGCACGGTCACGCGACGTGCACGTTGGAGACCGACGACGGCACCCGGATCGTCATCGATCCGTTCTTCCAGGACAATCCGTCCTTCGAGGGATCCTTCGACGACATCGAGGCCGACTACATCCTCTGCACCCACGGCCATTCGGACCACTTCGCCGACTGCATCCCGCTCGCGAAGCGGACCGGCGCGACCGTGGTCTCCACGTTCGAGATCATCGGCTTCCTGGCGACGCAGGGCGTCGAGAACGCGCACCCCCTCCACATCGGCGGCGGCCACGAGTTCCCGTTCGGGTACGTGAAGATGACGCCGGCCCTCCACGGAGGTATGGTGGACGGCGACGAGAGCGGCCGCTTCACCACCGTCCCCGGTGGCTTCTGGATCAAGATGGACTCGAAGCGCTTCTATCATGCTGGAGACACGGCCCTCCTCATGGAGATGCAGCTCCTGCGGGGCGACGTGGACGTGGCGATGCTCCCCATAGGCGACAACTTCACGATGGGGCCCGACGACGCCGTGCGAGCCGTGGAGTTCATCTGCCCCAAGGTCGTCATCCCGATCCACTACGACACGTGGGACGTCATCGCCCAGGACCCGGAGGTCTTCCGTCAGAAGGTGTCGAACCGCGCGCGGGTGGCGCTCCTCAAGCCCGGCGAGAGCTACGAGTTCTGAGCACGAGCCCGACGGGCCCCGCTGGTCGGTCCGCCTCGACGGGCCGCTCCCGGGGGCCCTCAACATGGCCCGGGACCACGCCTTTGCGACGACGCTCGCCGAGGGCGTGGCGACGCTCCGCCTCTACGGCTGGAGCCGTCCCACACTGTCCCTGGGCCGCAACGAGCTGGCGGTCGGGATCTACGACCGCCGCGGTCTCCGCGGCATGGGTGTCGACGTCGTGCGCCGCCCCACCGGGGGCCGCGCCGTCCTCCACCACAGGGAGCTCACCTACGCCGTGATCCTGGCGCCGCGCGCCCTGGGCGGGCCGCGGGCCGCGTACGGCCGCGTGAGCGAGGCGATCGTCCGGGGACTTTCCTTTCTGGGGGTCGAGGCGGAGATTGCCCGCGGTGGCGCTCCGGCGTCCGCGCCCGACGCCGGACCCTGCTTCCAGACGGCGGCGGACGGCGAGGTCGTGGCGGGAGGGCGAAAGCTCGCCGGCAGCGCGCAGGCGCGGCTGGGCGGCGCCCTCCTCCAGCACGGGTCCATCCTCCTGGATGACGACCAGGACCGGGTGGCGCTCCTCGCGCACCGCCCGTCCAGCCGGCCCCCGGCGACGCTGCGGGAACTCCTGGGGGTCACGCCGGATCCCCGTCGCGTCACCGAGGCGGTGCTGGCGGGGTTCCGCGCGACGCTGCCCGGCGTCTGGACCGACGAGCCGGCCGACGTCGCCGCCGCCGACGAAGCCGAGCTGGAGGAGCGCTACCGCTCGGACGCATGGACGTGGCGGCGCTGAAGCGCGTCGCCGGATTCCGACCCGACCTGGGAGAGACCGCGACATGAGCCGCTTTCGCATCACGACCGCGCTGAGCCTCCTGCCTCTGGGCCTGGTGGCCTGCGGCGGCGACGACGGGGGCACCGCCACGGCGGGGATGCCCGAGTTCTGCCGGACGGCGCTGGCGCGCGTGGATTCGTTCATGGCGACACAGCCGGAGACGGAGCTCGATCCCGCCCGCTACGGCGGCACGGTGGTGGTGGGCGGCATCGGCGAGATCGCCGACGGGATGAACGGCCTGATCTCCGCGTCCTACGAGGCCAGCCAGCACCAGTCGTTCGTCAACATGATGAACCTCATCCGGTACGACGAGGATCTGCGCCCGGTGCCGTACCTCGCGGAGTCGTGGGAGGTGGACGACCCGGACCACCCCACCGAGCTGACCTGGCACCTGCGCGACGACGTGTACTGGCACGACGGCGAGCGGACCGACGCCTACGACGTGGCGTTCACGTACCTGACCATCACCGATCCCGAGACGGCGTTCCCCAACGCGGCCTTCTGGGACTACTACGTGAAGGGGCCGGAGGGGGTGGAGGTGGTGGACTCCCTCACGGTGAGGATCCGCCTGCGTCCCCACGCCGAGTACCTCGACGCGTGGCGCACCACCACGATCATGCCGGAGCACCTGCTCGGGGACGTGCCCCGCGGCGAGGTGCGCCAGCACCCCTACGGGACGCGGTGCCCGGTGGGGAACGGGCCGTTCGTCTTCGTGGAGCACCGGCCCCAGGAGAGCTGGACCTTCCGCGCGAACCCGGCCTTTCCCGAGGGGCTCGGCGGCCGGCCGTACCTGGACCGTTACGTCTACCGGGTCATACCGGAGCAGACCACGCTGCTCACAGAGCTCCTGACCGGAAACGTCGACGTCTACATCGCCCCGCCGGCCGACCAGGCGCAGCGCATCATGGACGATCCCGCCGTGGAGTTCGACCACTTCCTGTTACGGAACTACACCTTCGTGGGCTGGAACTCCCGCCGCCCGCAGCTCGCCGACGCCCGCGTGCGACGGGCGCTGACCGTGGGCACCAACCGGGCGGAGATCGTCGACGCGCTGCTTCAGGGCTACGGGGTCGTGGCGAACTCCGGCGTTCCGCCGTTCCACTGGGCCTTCGACGAGACGCTGGTGGACTCGCTGGGCTACGACCCGGACCAGGCCCGTCGCCTCCTCGACGAGGCGGGCTGGACGGACCGCGACGGCGACGGCATCCGGGAGAACGGCGACGGGCTTCCGCTGCGCATCTCGGTGAAGTACAACCAGGGCAACCGGGACCGGCAGAACATTGCGGAGATCATGCAGGCCCAGCTCCGTCAGGTCGGCGTCGACCTCCAGCCGCAGGTGGTGGAGTTCAGCACGCTCATCAGCCAGATCAACGATCCTGTCGCCCGGGACTTCGACGGGGTGATCATGGGCTGGGTGACCGAGTTCAAGGTCGACGACATCGACCTCTTCCACTCCGAGCGCGTGGACGCGCCCTACGCCTGGTCGGGCACGATGAACCCGCGGCTGGATCGGCTCCTGGACACGCTCCAGCTCGTGGTGGACCGCGAGGAGGCGCTGCCCCTGTGGCGGGAGTACCAGAGCCTCATCATCGAGGAGATGCCCTACACGTACTTCTTCTTCCCGGAGCGGCTCAGCGGCATCTCCAAGCGCATGCGGGACGTGCAGATGGACGTGCGCGGCGAGTGGATCAACATCAAGGACTGGTGGGTGCCGCAGGACCAGCGGCGCGGCGCGGCTCGAGCAGCCGGGAGCTGAGACCTGGCCGCCTACCTGTTGCGGCGGGTCCTGGGGTCCATCCCGCTGGTCCTGGGCATCGCCACCATCATCTTCTTCGTGGTGAACCTGGCGCCCGGCGACCCCACGCAGCTCCTCCTGTCACCGGGGATGCGGCCCGAGGTCCTCGAGCAGATGCGGGCGAACTTCGGGCTCGACCAGCCGATCCACGTCCGATACCTGAAGTGGGTGGGCGCCCTCCTCACGGGCGACTTCGGCTACTCCTTCTCCCACAGTCGCCCGGTGCTCTCGGTCATCGGCGACATGCTGCCCAACACGCTGCTGCTGTCGGGGCTGGCGCTCCTGGTGTCGTTCGCGGTGGGCATGCTTCTGGGCATCGTCCAGGCCGTGCGCCAGCACTCGGCCACCGATTCGGTGCTCTCGGTGGTGGCGCTCTTCTTCTACTCGATGCCGTCGTTCTGGCTGGCGCTCATGCTGATCCTCACGTTCAGCCTGTACGCCCGAAACGTGTGGGGCTGGCCCATCTACTTTCCCGCGTCGGGACGGGTGAGCGTCGAGTACGCGTTCCTCCCCCCCCTCGAGCAGCTCCGGGACCGGGTCATGCACCTGGTCCTCCCCGTGGCCTCCCTGTCGCTGGTGCTCGCCGCGGGCGTCGCGCGCTACATGCGTGGCAGCATGCTCGAGGTGGTGCGCCAGGACTACGTGCGCACCGCCCGCGCCAAGGGCCTCTCCGAGCGGCGGGTGATCTTCCGCCACGCGCTCCGCAACGCGCTGATCCCCGTGATCACGCTGCTGGGCCTCTACCTGCCGGCCCTCTTCAGCGGGACCGTGTTCATCGAGTACGTCTTCGCCTGGCCGGGAATGGGAAAGACGATCTTCGAGGCCATCTCGACCCGCGACTATCCGCTGGTCATGGCGTCGAGCTTCATCTTCGCGGCCATGGTGGTGGCGGGGAATCTCCTCGCCGACGTGCTCTACGCGCTGGTCGACCCCCGCATCCGCTATGACTGACGTGGGTGGGCGGGGCCCGCTCCCGCTCCCTGCCGGAGGACCCGCGGAGGTCCCCGCGGAGGCCGAGGCGTGGCGCCCGCGGCGGCGCACCGTGGGAGGTGTGCCCCTCTCGGTGGCGCTGCCGGGCGTCCCTCAGCTTCTCGCGGGCCGCTGGGGCACGGGGGGCACCGCGCTCCTGGTGTGGCTCTCGTTCCTCTGGATCCTCGTGGCACAGCGCGGGAGGGTGCTGCAGGCGCCGGGCGGCTCGCTGGACGAGCGGCTCGCCGTGGCCTGCCTCGGGCTGGGGCTCGTCGGCGCCTGGGGCTGGTCGCTGCACGACGTGCGCAGGCCGGCGGAAGCGCGCCTGGCCGGGATCGGACAGTGGGAGCTGGCGGTGCGCGCGTTCTCCCGCAACCGGACCGCCGTCGTGGGCGCGGTCGCCATCCTGGGCTTCTACCTCCTGGCCCTCCTCACGCCGCTCCTGGCGGCTTTCGACCCGGCGGCCCAGGGCAATCTCCTGACGGAGCGTCTCGTCGCGCCCTCCGCGGCGCACCCCCTGGGCACCGACCAGTTCGCCCGCGACGTCCTGTCCCGCCTCCTCTACGGAGCCAGGGTCTCGCTGGCCATCGGCTTCGTGGCCGTGGGCATCAGCGTGACCATCGGGACGCTCCTGGGCGCGGTATCGGGGTTCTTCGGCGGGTGGGTCGACGCGGCGGTCATGCGTTTCGTCGACGTCGTGATCGCCTTTCCCAGGCTGGTGCTCCTCATCCTCATCATCGCGCTGTTCGAGCCTTCGATCTTCCTCATCGTGGCGGTGCTCGGGCTCACCCAGTGGCCGGGGACGGCGCGCATCGTGCGCGGGGAGGTGCTCTCGCTGCGCGAGCGCGAGTTCGTCCTGGCGGCGCGCGCCCTGGGCTTCGGCCGCATCCGCATCATCGGCCGCCACGTCATTCCCAACGTCTTGGCGCCGGTCATCGTGGCGGCGACGCTGGGCATCGGGAACACCATCGTGCTGGAGGCCGGTCTCTCGTTCCTCGGCCTCGGCGTGCAGCCGCCCACGCCCTCGTGGGGCACCATGGTGGCCGACGGCAGGAACGTGCTCATCGACGCCTGGTGGATCTCGACCTTTCCGGGGCTGGCCATCGTGCTCGTCGTGCTCTCCTTCAACCTGGTGGGCGACGGACTGCGCGACGCCCTCGATCCGCGCATGAGGAAGGGCGGGTGAGCGCGCTCCTCGAGGTGGAGGACCTGCGCACCTGGTTCTTCACCGACCAGGGCGTGGCCCGGGCGGTGGACGGCGTCTCCTTCCAGGTCCGGGAGGGGGAGACGGTGGGCATCGTGGGGGAGAGTGGATGCGGCAAGACGGTCACCTCCCTGTCGTTGATGCGCCTCGTGCCCGCGCCCCCCGGCAGGATCATGGAAGGCAGCTCGGTGCGCTTGCGGGGGGAGGAGCTGGTGGGGGCGCCGGAGAAGCGCATGAGGGCGCTGCGCGGCAACGACATCTCCATGGTCTTCCAGGAGCCCATGACGTCGCTGAACCCCGTGTTCACCGTGGGGAGCCAGATCGGCGAGACGCTACGCCTGCACATGGGGCTCTCGCGCCGGCAGGCGCGGGAGCGGACGGTGGAGGCGCTGCGCGAGGTGGGCATCCCCGAGCCGGCGCAGCGGTACGGCGAGTACCCGCACCAGCTGTCGGGCGGCATGCGCCAGCGCGTGATGATCGCCATGGCGCTGGCCACCGGGCCCGGGCTGCTCATCGCCGACGAGCCCACCACGGCCCTCGACGTGACGATCCAGGCCCAGATCCTCGAGCTTCTGGCCGGGCTCCAGGAGCGTCGCCGGATGGGCGTGCTGCTCATCACGCACGACCTGGGCGTGGTGGCGGAGGTGTGCGACCGGGTGGTGGTGATGTACGCCGGCCAGGTGGTGGAGCAGGGGACGGTGCGGGAGGTCTTCCAGGCGCCCGCGCACCCCTATACCGAGGGGCTGCTGGCGTCGCTCCCCCGGGTCGACGAGCCGGGAACGCGCCTGCGCCCCATCCCCGGGACGGTGCCGCCGTCCCACGCGTGGCCGCCCGCGTGCCGCTTCGCCGACCGCTGTCCGTACGCGTGGCAGCGCTGTCTGACCGACCCGCCGCCGCTGCGGGGGGTGGCGGGGGGCGCCGCGTCGGGGGTGGAGCCCGACGCCCCGGCACTCGCGGACGCGCATCCGCGAGCCGCCCGCTGCTGGCTCGTGGAGGAGCCGGAGCGGCGCGCGGTGCCCCACGCGCTGGAGCGGTGAGGGAGCGCGAGGGCGCCGCCGTGGCGCCCACCGTCGAGGAGGCGGTGC
>JAHWKH010000082.1 GCA_019347995.1 Gemmatimonadota bacterium
ATCCGCGGCCTTCGCCCCCACGGCCACGTGGGTGTCCACGTCCACCGTCACCCCCCGGTCCGCCAGCTCCGCCCGGATCCAGTCGGAGAGGGCGCCTTCGGTCGTGGGCGCTCCCCGCCGGATGGCGTCCGCGGCGTGCTGGAAAGCGTCCTTCGCGACCTGCGCCACCACTTCCGCGGCCGTACGATGCTCGGCGAGCTGCTCCTCGGTCCAGGCGCTGAAGAAGCGGCTCACCAGGTCGCCCGAGCTCACCGGCTCGATCCCGGCGGCCATCACCATCTCGAGCACGCCCGCCGGTACGAGGTCCACGGTGGGGACCGCGTCCCCGGGCGAGACCTCCATGGCCACCCGGCCGCCCCCGGCCAGGAGGCCGGCGAGCTCCTCCTCCAGCTCCTGCCAGCCCGCGTAGCGCCGCTTCCCGTGCTCCCAGTGCAGCCACGCCGAGCACTCGATGGCGTGGACGAGTGCCGTCGGCGGGCCCTCGCGGGGAACCAGCACGAACGCCCGGCGCGTCGTCCCTTCGACGCCCAGGAGGTCGGCCGCGATCCAGTTCTGGCCCCGGAACTCGTAGAAGAGCCAGCCGTCCAGCCCCATCGCGCCCAGCGCGGCCTGGATGCGGGCCACGCCGTCCCGGGTGGCGGCCAGCCCCCCGGCGGCCGGGGCGGACCCCGGCCCTGCGCTCACCGTGGCCCCCCGTGGAACAGGGGAAGGCCGCGCGTCCCGGACGAGGCGCCCTCCTCTTCGCCCTCCGCGTGCGGGGGACCGGCCGCGAAGCCCTCGTCCTCCGGGTCCGCGTCGGAGGGGCCCTGTCCCCCGGGGCCCGCCGCGGTGGGCTCTGCGGCGGCCCGGACTCCCATGAGCAGGTCGAGGCCCAGGATCCGCTCGTGCGTGAGAAGCCGATGCACCTCGCGCTCCCGCTCCACCGCGGTGCGCACGCCGCCGACCCCCCAGCGCTTCCAGGCGCGTCGCAGGATGACCAGCTTCTCCGGAAGCGAGAACAGCTCGGCGAAGTCGGGGAAGGGCTTCGTCACCTGGGGACGGAACGCCGTCTCCTCGTCGGACCAGTCCTCGGTGTGCAGCCTCTCGACGCCCGCCGCTCGCATGAGGCGCTTCCACTCCACGAGCATGAGGGGACGCACGCCCAGGTGATCGGCGAGGACCCTGCTCCGCTCCGCGTCCACCGGTGCCTTCCACACCAGCTGGATCAGGGCCACCGCGCCACCCGGACGGGTCACGCGCACCAGCTCGCGCACGGCGGCGGCCGGATCGGCCCGGGAGGTGAGGCCCAGCTCCCCCACGGCCACGTCGAAGATGGCGTCGCGGTACGGCAGCCGGTCGAGTGGCGCCTGCTGGAGCTGGAGGTCCCCCTGGAGGTCACGGCGCCGCACCCGCGCCTCCGCCTCGGCGACCCGCTCCTCGTCGGCATCGACGCCGGAGCCGTGGACGCCGTACTCGGTGACGAACCACTCGAGGGGCACGGCATTGCCGCACGCGACGTCGAGCACCTCGTCGCCCTCGCTCATGCCGGTGAGGATGGCGATCTGCCGGTACAGGTCGACGCCTCCAGGCGGGAACAGCGGCCTGCGCGAGAGGCGGACCAGGTCCATCATGGACGGCACGGCCCGGTCGGAAAAGGACATGCGCTAGAGCGGAGCCCGTTCCTCGACGTCCAGCTCCCGCAGCGCCTCCCTGAGACGCTCCTCCTCGTCGGAGCTGATCGGGCGGTCCCGCTCCGGCGCCGGACGGCCCCGTGCCATCACCCTGAGAGCGACCACGACCGCGCCGATGCCCAGCAGGATCGCCAGTCCCGGGACCACCCACGCCACGAGCCCCCTGCCACGGGGTTCGGGCAGCGCGAGCCACTGACTGCCGTGATTCGCCAGGACCCACGCCACGATGGAGTCGGCGTCGGCGCCGGCCTCGGCCATCATCTGGAGGCTGTCGCGCAGGGCCGCCCCCTGGGCGGACGTGCACACCTCGAGCATGAACCCGGGGCAGTAGGGCGACTTGAGCCGGTCCATCGCCTTTTCCGCCTCGGGATGGCGCGTGTGCGGGCCCTCGGTGGCGGGAGGGACCTCGTACGACGCCTGGGCGTCGACGGACACGGGCACGCAGAGCGCCGCCGCGGAGAGGAAGGCGGCGAGGAGCGCGGGACGGGTGCATCGGATCATGGTATTCATCTCGGCGCAGGGGTACCCCGCACGCCGTGGAAGGATCGGCACGTCACGGCGTGAACTCCCGGCCCGGCCAGGGCTCGACGCCCGCCAGCGCCCGGACCACGTCGACCGTCGCCCGGCCGACACGCTCGGGAGCGTAGCCTCCCTCCAGGCACGCCACCACCCTGCCGGCGCAGGCGTCGTCGGCGCGGGCCACGAGCGACCGGGTCATGGCGTGAAGGTCCTCGGGCTCCAGGAGGAATCCCCCAAGGGGATCACCCGCCAGGCAATCGAACCCGCTCGACACCAGCACGAAGTCGGGCGTGAACCGCTCGAACGCCTCGTCCAGCGCGGCCTCGTAGCGCTCCAGGTAGGTGTCTCGCGACGTGCCGCCGGGGAGGGGGACGTTGAGGGTCGAGCCCTCGCCGGCCCCGGCTCCCCGCTCCCCGGCCGCGCCGGTGCCGGGGTAGTGGGGGCTCTGGTGGAGGGAGAGGTAGAACACGTCGGGATCCTCCCAGAAGACGTCCTGGGTGCCGTTGCCGTGGTGCACGTCCCAATCCACGATCAGGACCCGCTCCGCGTGCCCCCGCTCCTGCAGCCAGCGCGCGGCCACGGCGACCGTGTTGAAGAGACAGAAGCCCATGGCGCGTGAGGGCGTCGCGTGATGCCCGGGCGGACGGGCGGCCACGAAGGCGTTCCTGTGCCGTCCGTCCATCACGGCACCGGCCGCCGTGATGGACGCGGCGACGCTCCCCAGCGCCGCGTCCCACGAGGCGGCCGACACCACGGTATCGGCGTCCAGGGCCACGCCCGCGCCCTTCTCGGCCGCCCGGCCCACCGCGCGGCGCACCTCCTCCACCTGGGACGGGTCGTGGACGCTGAGGAGGACCGCCTCGTCGACGTCGCCGGGAGCCACCTGCTCCACGGATCCGTGGAGCGCGAGCATGTCGCGCCCCACCGTGGAGGCCAGCGCCCGCAGCCGGCCCTGGTGCTCCGGGTGGCCCCAGCCGGTGTCGTGGAGCGAGGACGAGGGATGGAGGAGGAAGGCCGTGGGGGGGCCTCCGGTCACGGGATCCGCCTCCAGACGACGTCGGACGGATTCTTCATGCGCAGGGTCCCGTCCTCGGCCACCGTCACCTCCATGCTCCGCTCCCCCTCGGGCGTCTCGTACCGGATACGATAGCCGTTCAGGGCTCCCTCGTCCCATCCCCGCACCTCCAGGAGGGGGTGACGTGTCCGGCCGGTCGCCCTGTCGAGGAGCAACTCCACCCGCTCGCGCTCGATGAGCATCTCACGGTCGGCGTAGCGTGCGTCGTCGGTGCCCCAGCGGCCCGTCAGCTCGCGGGGGACGCCGTCCAGCGGCTCTCCCCGCTCCCGGGGGGAGGTGGCCAGCAGGCCGATGGCCGTGGCCAGGGCGACGGCGGAGAGGAGGAGCGTCCATCCCGTGACCCGGGCGCCGGAGGTGTCCCCGCGCCGGCGCTTGGGCGGACCCTCCCAGACGACGTCGCCGCCCTCAGCCATGGCGGGCCACCTCCGCGTCCTCCGCCGCGTCCTCCGCCGCGAGCCGGGCTCCCGGCGTACGCTTCCTCACCCGCAGGAACGCCGCTACCACGCGAGGCTCGAACTGGGTCCCCGACGCCTCCTCGATGTGGCGGACGACCCGCTCGGAAGCCTCGGGGCTCCGATACGGCCTCAGCGACGACATGGCGTCGAAGGTGTCGGCCACCGACAGGACCCGGGCCAGCAGGGGAATCTCCTCGCCCGCGAGGCCGTGGGGGTACCCTTCGCCATCCCAGCGCTCGTGGTGATGGAGCACGATGGGGATGGCGTCGGCATACGCGCCCACCGGCTCGAGGATGCGGGCACCGATGACCACGTGCTGACGCATGATGTCGCGCTGCTCGTCCGAGAGGGGACCCTCGCAATCCAGCACCGCCGCCGGGATCCCGATCTTGCCGACGTCGTGCAGCAGCCCTCCCCGCTCGAGCGTGTCCAGCTCCCGCTCCGACAGGCCCATCTCGCGGCCGATGTCCATGGCCAGCCGCGCCACGCGCTCCGAGTGACCGGCGGTCCAGCGTGACTTGGCATCGATGGCGCGCGCCAGCGCCCGCAGGGTGCCCCAGCTCAGCTCCTCCAGCTCGGTGACCAGCTGCACTTCGTCGAGGGCCACGGCGGCCTGGTCCACGATCTGCCGTGCCCGCACCACCTCCTCCGGACCGAAGGCGCGGCGCCGGCCCACCACCAGCGCGCCACGCACCTCGTGCTTCACCATGAGGGGGAGGACGAGCGCCGGCCGCACGTCGTCCAGGAACGACCGCACCGCCTCGGGCAGGGACTCCCCGTCGCCGGACACGACGTGGGGTCCCGCCTCCGCCAGGTAGGCCACCTCGGCCGCCGACGGCTGGACGGCGATGTCGTGCGACCGGCCGTCGTCCTCGTCCATCCAGTGCATCGAGCCGGTGCGCTGGTCCCGCTCCAGGAGGAGGATCGCCAGGCGGTCGTAGGCGACCACGCCTCCGAAGCCGTTCAGGAGCGCGCGGACCACCTGGTCCCGGTGACTGGCCGAGAGCACGGCCTGGTCGATGGCGCGGCTGGCCTCGAGGTGGCGAAACTGCACGCCCAGTCGCTCGGCCATGGTATTGAAGGCCCCCGCCAGCTCCCCGAACTCGTCGTCGCGGTCCACCACGACGCGGGTGTCGAAGTCCTTGGAGGCGATGCTGCGCGTCCCCTGCGTGAGGCTTTCGAGGGGCTCCATGGTCCGGCGCACCAGCCCGTTGGCCAGGAGCGCCACGACGATGAGACCGAAGAGGAGCACGGGCGGAAAGGCCAGCGCGAAGCGGCGCAGCGGCGCGTAGACCACGCTCTCGGACTCCCCCACCAGCACGCTCCACGGCTCGGACTGGAAGCCGGCGCGCAGGAACAGCTCCCAGTGCGAGCCGACGTAGCTCTCGCCGTCGCTGGACCACTGGAACACGCCGCGGCCGTCGGAGACGGGCGAGATCCGGAACGCCTCGATGAGGCCTTCGGAGACGCCGGGAGCGAAGCCGTCCGCGCAGTGGAGGCGGCGGGTCACGCCCGCCAGGATGCAGAAGCCCCCGACGCTGGGCAGGTCGACGTATTCGTCCGCCGAGCTCCACAGGTAGCCGGTATCCAGCCGGCCCCATACCACGGGCGACTCCGGATCGGCGGGCTCCCGTAGCCTCGCCAGCCAGAGGTCGGCGTCATCGGAAGCGACATCGTCCAGGCGCAGGAGCGCCTTACCCGCCCTCAGGTGCTGCCACTCGCCGTCCCTGAACGCCGCCATGGACCGGGTGCCCGGAGGCAGCTCGCCGGCCGCGGCCACCACCACCTCGAGGATGCTGCGCAGGCGGCCGCTCACCGCCACCTCGTCGGCGGCCATCTCCAGGTCCACCTCCGCGTCCTGGAGCCGCTCGATGACCGACATCCCGGCGTTCTTGCTGAGCTGCTGCAGACGGTCCCGGCTCTGGTCCCGGAGCTGCGCCGTGACCACCGTGAACGAGTACCCGGCGAGGACGACGACCGGCGCCAGCGCGCCGACCACGAACAGGAGGAGGATGCGCCGCGCGACCCGTGTCCGGAGGAGCTCGAAGTGGAGCACCGGTCAGTACTCCGACGCCAGGCCGACGAAGCTGCCGTCGTTGGCGCGGACGACGTCGTCCTGGCTGGTCGCGGCCGATAGCGGCGACTGGGAGCGTCCGTCCCTGCCCATGCTGAACAGGTCGAAGTCGGAGTTGAGCGGCACCAGGAACCGGTCCTTGCGGAACTCGCCGACGCTGGCGTCGCCCCCCGCGATGCGGAGGTAGCGGTACGGCCGCCCCCACGGGTCCATCAGCGTTCCCCGCCCGATGTCGGTGAGGGACGTGGGAAGGGCTCCTTTCTCCGACCAGTGATCGTAGAGCTCGATTTCGACCATCTTGACCTCCGCGACGGCGCGCGCAACCTGCGCCCGGTGGAGTGCTTCGTTCAGGCGCGGCAGCGCCAGGGCCGCGAGCGTCCCCAGGATCACCGAGACGATCATCATCTCGAGCAAGGTGAATCCGGCGGCGGCGACGCCCGTGCCGATGCGCCCACCCCGCCGCCCTCCGGGCGGCACGACGGACGGAAGGGTGGCGCTCGGAGGTGCCTCGGATCCGATCACGATGGGGGCTGGGGAAGGACGGGGTCCCCTTCCATTGTATCCCCTGCCGCGGCAAAGGGGAACAAACGATTGCGTCGCGCGGGCGCGAGCCCCCGGTGTCAGGACGCTAGGCTTCCAGAGGCAGCGCTTCCTGTCGTGACGCCAGGCTCCGGGCCTGGGCGATCCGCTCCTGGATCGTGCGCACCTCGTGCACGCGCGAGCGCAGCGCGATCAGGGCGTCGCAGGCGGCGCTGGTGGCCGACATCGTGGTGAGATAGGGGAGGTTGTAGGTGATCGCCGCCCGACGCATGGCGTAGTCGTCGAACTGCGATTTCTTGCCCAGCGGCGTGTTGATGAGGAGCTGCGCCTCGTCGCTCACGATGCGGTCCACGATGTCGGGGCGCCCCTCGCCGACCTTGAAGACGCGCTCGCTGGGGATGCCCAGCCGGCGCAGGTGGGCGTCGGTGCCCCTGGTGGCCAGGATCTTCCAGCCCAGGTCGTGGAAGCGCCGCAGGATGGGCGTCACCGTGGGCTTGTCACGGTCGTTGACCGTGACGATGAGCGTGCCCGGCTCCTCGGGCAGCAGGTTGCCCGCCGACTGCTGGGCCTTCGCGAAGGCCATGCCGAAGGAGTCGTCGAAGCCCATGACCTCGCCGGTGGAGCGCATCTCCGGCCCCAGGAGGATGTCCACGTCGAAGCGGTTGAAGGGGAAGACCGCCTCCTTCACGGCCACCCCGGCCACCGCCGGCTCCTCGGGCACGTCCAGGTCGGCCAGCGTCTCGCCCGCCATGACCCGGGCGGCCAGGCGCGCCAGCGGCACGCCCGTCGCCTTGCTCACGAACGGGACCGTCCGGCTGGCGCGGGGATTCACCTCCAGCACGTAGACCACGCCGTCGCGGATGGCGTACTGGACGTTGAGCAGGCCCACCACGCCCAGCTCCAGCGCGAACTTCCGCGTGAGGGCCCGGATCTCGTCGAGGACGTCGACGCTGAGGAGGTAGGGCGGAAGCACGCACGCCGAATCGCCGGAGTGCACGCCCGCGTCCTCGATGTGCTGCATGATGCCCCCGATGACCACGTCGGTGCCGTCGCACAGCGCGTCCACGTCGGCCTCGAAGGCGTCCTCGATGAAGCGGTCGATGAGGACGGGCCGGTCGGGGGAGGCGCGCACGGCGCGATCGAAGTAACCGCGCAGGGTCTCCTCGTCGTAGACGATCTCCATGGCGCGGCCTCCAAGGACGTAGCTGGGCCGGACCAGCACCGGATAGCCGATGCGGTCGGCCACCGCCACCGCCTGGTCCTCGCTTGTGGCGATTCCGTTGTCCGGCACGGTGGCGCCGATCTTCCGGCAGACCCGCTCGAAGCGCTCGCGGTCCTCCGCCCGGTCGATGGCGTCGACGCTGGTGCCCAGGATGGGCGTGCCCAGGGCCTCGAGCCCCTCCGCCAGCTTCAGGGGCGTCTGCCCGCCGAGCTGGACGATCACGCCCTTGGGCTTCTCCCTGTGGAGGATCTCCAGGACGTCCTCGAGCGTGAGCGGCTCGAAGTAGAGGCGGTCGCTGACGTCGAAGTCCGTGGAGACGGTCTCGGGGTTCGAGTTGATCATGATGGTCTCGTAGCCCGCCTCCCGCAGCGCCAGCACGGCCTGCACGCAGCAGTAGTCGAACTCGATGCCCTGCCCGATGCGGTTGGGGCCGCTCCCCAGGATGACCACCTTCTCGCGCTCGCTGGGCGTCGCCTCGTCCTCGTCCTCGTACGACGAGTAGAAGTAGGGCGTCTGGGCGGGGAACTCGCCGGCGCAGGTGTCCACCACGTTGTACGTGGGCCGGATCCCCAGCGCCCAGCGCCGCTCGCGCACGGACGCCTCGGACTCACCGCGCAGGTCGGCGAGCTGCCGGTCGCCGAAGCCCTCCCGCTTCATGCGTCTCAGCAGCTCCGGCGTCACCTCGTCGGCGGCCGCGTACGCTTCCTCGAGCTCGACGATGGCCTGGAGCTGGTCGAGGAACCACGGGTCGATGTGGGTGGCCTCGTGGATCTCGTCCAGCGAGATGCCCGCCTGCAGCGCGCGCTTGAGCTGGAAGGGGCGGTCCGCGGTGGGACGGCGCAGCGCCGCCAGGAGCGTGTCGGCATCGTCCGCCGTCAGCCCGTCGTCCTGGAGTCGGGCGCCCGTCACCCATCCGGAGCGATCGATCTCCAGGCCCCGCAGCCCCTTCTGCCAGGCGCTCCTGAACGTGCGGCCGATGGCCATGGTCTCGCCCACAGCCTTCATCTGCACGCCCAGCACCGGGTTCACCTCGGGGAACTTCTCGAAGGCGAATCGGGGGAACTTGACCACCACGTAGTCCAGAACCGGCTCGAAGGAGGCGGGCGTGGT
>JAHWKH010000083.1 GCA_019347995.1 Gemmatimonadota bacterium
GAGGTCGTGGAAGAGGGGCCAGAGGGTGCGGTTCGAGAACCCCCGGTAGTAGCCGTCGGCGTCGTCCGGGTCCAGGCGGACGGCGTGGAGGTCGGCCTCGAAGCCCTCGACGCGGGCCGGGACGTCCGTATCGCCCCCGTCCCAGCCGACCCACGCGCCCGGCCGCCGGGCCATGACCGGACGGAGGGCCGTCGTCATGCCGCCCGCCGAGGGCACCCACCGGTCCCGGTCGCGGGACACGGGGAGTCGGTTCGCGACGACCACCAGGCGACGTCCCACGCGGGCGCGCCCTACCCGAGGATCTCGTCGACGGGGACGGCGACGTCTACCTGCTGGGGGAGTCGAAGTTCAGCCTGATCCGGGTGTGGGAGAACACCGGGGACTTCGAGTTCCGCGCCTGGGCCGACACGCTGCGCGACGCTTCCGGCGCGGCGATCTTCTCCGACCGCCAGAACATTTCCAACGCGCTCGACCTCGACTGCGACGGCCGGCTGGACCTGATGATCGGCCGGCTGGACGGCACCGTCTCCCGCTACGAGGCGACGAAGCTCCAGGGCGAGGGGGTGCCCACCTTCGAGCTCCTCGACGACACCTTCGAGGAGATCCGGATCGTGGCCCAGATCACACCCAGCGCCCGCCACGGAGCGAACACGCTCGTCTTCCACGACGCCGACGGGGACGACGATCCCGACCTCTTCTGGGGCGACTTCTTCGAGCCGGGGCTGCTCCTCATCGAAAACCGGGGCACGTGCGACGCCCCGGACCTCACGGGCGCGCCGCAGCCGTTTCCCCTCCACGACCCGGTGAGGACCAGCGGCTACAACGCGCCGACCTTCGGCGACGTCGACGGCGACGGCGGGCTGGACCTCCTGATGGGGGTGCTGGGCGGCGCCTTCAACGCCAACGCCACGACGGCCGACAACCTCCTGTACTTCGAGCAGGTCGAGGGCCGCTACGAGCTCCGCACCCGCCGCTATCTCACCCAGATCGACGTGGGCAGCGAGGCAACGCCGGCCGTCCTCGACCTGGACGGCGACGGCGACCCGGACCTCGTCGTCTCCAACAAGATCGACCCCGACGACCTGTCCACGTCACGCCTCCACGTCCTCGAGAACACAGGGGCGTCGGGGGATCCGGCCTTCCGCCTGGGGGGAACCCTGGACGTGCGGGGAGCCTATCACAACGCCCCGGCCTTCGGCGACCTGGACGGCGACGGCCGCCCCGACCTCGTTCTCGGCACGTGGCGCGACGAGCTGCGCTACCTCCGCAACGAGGCCGGACCCGACGGGAGCGTGCGCTTCGCCATGGTCGACAGCGCCTTCGTGACGCTCACCCGGGGAAGCAACGCCACGCCGGCCCTGGGCGACCTGGACGGCGACGGCGACCTGGACCTGCTGGTGGGCGAGTCGTCGGGTCACATCAACTTCTACAGGAACGAAGGAAGCCCGTCTTCGCCGCGCTTCGTGCTGGTGAGCGACGAATGGGGCGGCATCAAGGCGGAGCGGCGCAGCGTCCCGGCCCTGGCGGACTGGGACCGCGACGGTAACCTGGACCTTCTCCTGGGCAGCGAACGGGAAGGCGTCCGGCTGTTCCTGGGCGAGGGCGCGGCGCAGGAGCCGCGGTTCGTCGAGACGGACCGGCTGCTGCCTCCCGACCGGGCGCCCGCGTACAGCGCGCCGCTCCCGGTCGATCTCGACGGAGACGGCGACCTGGACCTGATGGTGGGCGGCGTGGGGGGTGGTTTGTACTACTTCGAACGGGCGGGCGCGCCATGAGCCACGGTGGCGGTGCCCTCGAGTGCCCAGCACGACGACGGTGGCGGACCGACGGGGAGAAGAGCCGATGAGGAGAACGAGACTGTCCATGGCGGTGGCGGCGATGGCCGTCCTGCTGCCGGCCCTGCCGCTGGAGGCGCAGCAGTTCGGTGCCGCGGCGGCGGTGAGCGGCGATGTCGTGCTGGTGTCGGAGCCCATGAACCAGGACGGCCCGGCGCAGGTGCACGTGTATCGGCGCGCCGGCGACGATTGGATCGAGGAGGGAACGCTCCAGCGCCCGGAAGGCGGCGAGGAGATCGACTACTTCGGCCGCTTCCTGGCCATCGAGGGCGACGAGCTCTTCGTGGGCGGGACCACCTTCGACGACACGACGGGTGCCGTGTGGCGCTTCCGCCGGGCCGGCGACGGCTGGGATTTCGTGGACCACATCCGTCCCGCCGACGTGGGACCGGGGGATTCCTTCGGCCGCGCCGGCGTCGTGGAGGACGGGCTCTTCTTCGTGAGCTCCCTCGGCCACATGGGCACGGGAGCGGTGTGGGTCTTCCGGCAGGAGGGCGACCGCTGGGTGGAGGAGGCCAAGCTCCTCCCCGAGAACGGCCCCGAGGGCCACTTCTTCGGGTGGTCGATGGCGTACGACGGCGAGGGCGACCGCCTGCTGGTGGGCGCCATGACCCAGCAGACCCAGAACCGCGGGGCCGTGCACGTCTTCCGCCGCGAGGGACCGGGACAGTGGACGCAGGAGGCCGCGCTCGATCCGGGTGAAGACGCGCCCGCCGGCCTCCAGTTCGGTGCCGCCGTGGCGTGGCTGGACGGCCTGGCCCTGGTCGGCGCCCCCGGCGCCGACGGCTTCGCCGGCGCGGTGCAGGTGTTCGAGCGGAACGCCATGACCAACGCCTGGAGCCCGGGGTTGACCCTGACCGCCCACGACCGCCAGGAGGGCGCCGGCTTCGGCGCGTCCGTGGCGCCCGCCGAGGGCGGGCTGTGGGTGGGCGCGCCCGCCGCGGACCGCGCGGGGCGCGTGTACGCGATGGGCTACGACCCCGCCTCGGGCCGGTTCACCGACGTCCGCAAGATGGGCGGCCTGGACCAGGACGTGGGTGACCAGTTCGGCGCCACGGTGGCCCTGGGCGACGACGTCGCCGTGGTGGGCCAGGTGGGCGACGACTTCAACATGGGCTCGGCCATCATCTTGGGCCGACGCACCGGCGAGTGGCGCGCCCAGGCGAAGGTGATGGGCGAAACCCCCGCCGCCCTGCCCGCCCTCACCGGCGAGGACGTGGCCTGCCAGGGGGGCGAGGCCGACCAGTTCCCCTGCGACAACGTGGACATCGTCTCGTTCCTGCCGGTGCAGGCCATCGGCGGAGGCCGCGGCGCCGAGACCAACGACGTGTGGGGCTGGACCGACCCGGAGACGGGCCGGGAGATCGCCATCGTGGGCCGCACGGACGGGACGGCGTTCATCGACATCACCGACGCCAACCGGCCGGTCTACCTGGGCAACCTGCCCAAGACGCCGGGATCGCGCGGCAACGCCTGGCGTGACATCAAGGTCTTCGAGAACCACGCCTACGTGGTGGCCGACGGCGCCCTCGACCACGGCATGCAGGTGTTCGACCTGACCCGCCTGCGCGACGTGCGGAGCCCCCCGGCCACCTTCGAGCCCGACGTTCTCTACGAGGGCATCGCCAGCGCCCACAACATCGTGATCAACGAGGAGACGGGCTTCGCGTACGCCGTCGGCGCCAACAGCGGCGGCGAGACGTGCGGCGGCGCGCTCCACATCATCGACATCAACGAGCCGAAGGATCCCACCTTCGTGGGCTGCTTCGCGGACACGCGCACCGGCCGCGCCGGCACCGGCTACTCCCACGACGCCCAGTGCTTCGTCTACGACGGGCCCGACCGGGAGCACGCCGGCAAGGAGATCTGCTTCGGCTCCAACGAGACGGCGCTGGCCATCTCCGACGTGAGCGACAAGGAGAACCCGGTGGCCATCTCGGCGGCCGACTACCCCAACGTCGGGTACGCCCACCAGGGCTGGATCACGCCGGACCACCGCTACTTCTTCATGAACGATGAGGGCGACGAGTCCAATGCCGTCCAGTCGGGCCAGCCCATGGAGGGCACCCGCACCCTCGTCTGGGACGTCGAAGACCTGGACGACCCCATCATGGTGAAGGAGCACTTCGGGGAGACGTTCACGATCGACCACAACCTGTACATCAAGGACGACCTGATGTACCAGTCGAACTACGTGAGCGGCCTGCGCATCCTGGACATCAGCGATCCGCTGAATCCGCGGGAGGTCGGCTACCTCGACACGGTGCCGTGGAGCGAGGAGGTCGAGTTCGACGGCTCCTGGAGCAACTACCCGTACTTCCAGAGCGGCACGATCGTGGTGTCCAGCGGCAGGGAAGGCATCTTCTTCCTGAAGTACAACCCGCCGAACCTGATCCCGTAGCGGGACACGCCGCCGGTTGACGAATGAAGGGGGAGGGGCCGCCGAGCCCCTCCCCCTTCGTGCGTCCTCGTGCGCGACGCCTGCTTCCCCTCAGTCGCTTTCGGGGAACGCCTTGAGCACCTCGCGCGTCAGGTCCCAGCGGTCGAACCCCTGGCGGCCGTAGTCCAGGCCGCGCCGCACGATCACCAGGTCGTGGGACGGCACGATGATCACGAACTGCCCGCGGTTGCCGGCGGTGGAGTACGCGTCCGGGGGAACGTCGCCCTTGCGGTCGTCGGGCACCAGCCAGAACTGCCCCCCGTAGAAGTTGCCCGAGCGGGCCGTCGAGGGCGCCGGGGTGCGGACGAAGTCGATCCACGCCTCGGAGAGGAGGCGCTCGCCGTTCCACACGCCCCCCTGCTCGTAGAGCATGCCGACGCGCGCCAGGTCGCGGGCGTTCGTGTAGACCTGGCTGCTGAGGATGAAGTCGCCGAAGCGGTCGGTGCTCAGCAGCGTGTTGCGCATCCCGATGCGGTCCAGCAGGGCGCGCCTGGGAAACTCGAGGTCCGTGCGCTCGTCTCCCAGGACCTTCTTCATCTTGTGGACGGCCAGCAGAGTCTCGGAGTTCTCGTAGTCCCAGTAGGTACCCGGCTCGCGGATCAGGGCCCGGTCCAGGGCGAGCCTGACCGAGCTCGCCCCGGCCCAGTAACCCAATCCCGAGCCCGTGGCGTACTCGAGGCCCGCGTTGTCGATGGGGTAGAGGCCGCTGGACATGTTGAGCACGTGCCGCAGCGTGATCGCCTGACGGGGATCCGTCTCCGGCGACGCCACGCGGGGCAGCCAGGCCAGGTCCAGGGGCTCGTCCAGGTGCATGCGCCCCTCGTCCACGAGCATGCCCACCAGCGTGGCCGCGATGCTCTTCGCGGTCGACCACGTGCGGGTGCGCGTGCCCACGTCGAAGCCGGGGGCATACCGCTCGTGCACGATCCGGCCCCGGTGGACGACCAGGAGGCTCAGGGTCACCTGCTCCGGCGACTCCCGCTCGAAGGCCCAGTCCGAGGCGGCCTGGAGCGCGCGCGCGTCCACGCCGGCGGGCAGAGGCGACCGCTCGACCCGGTCGCCGTCCGGCCACGGGATGGTGGCGGGATCGCCCGGAGGCGGAGGCATGTCGATGGAGGGCAGCGCCTCGATGTCCTCGAAGGTCTGGTCCGGGGCCATGATCACACAGCCGATCCCCTCGCGGAAGGCGGCGCGCATGACGGGCGTGGCGCGCCCCGGCACCCCGATGGCCACCGCCTTCCGTTCCCGGTCGATGCGGTAGTCGCCGCCCCGGGGCGTCCCCACCGGCTGGGGGAAGAACGCCAGCTCCCGCTCGTAGACCTGCTCCAGGGTGCGCCCGGACGTGAACAGGCCGTTGCACGTGAGGATCGCCTGCTGCCCGTACCGGACCATGTCGCGCTGGGGCCGCCACAGGTCGAAGGTCTCCTCCTGGGCGAGGGAGGGCGCCGGCAGCATGAGCAGGAGGAGGGCGAGCACCGCGGGCGCTCTGGTCATGGGTCGGTCCGGTTGAGACGGCGGGGCGCGGAGGTGTCGCCCATTCTAGGGCGTCGGACGCGGGAGGCGCGAGGGCGGTGCGGTGATCGTCGCCGCGGCGACCGCACTGGCGCGTCGGGCGCGAAATGCCCAATCTGAGGGTCTCCGCCCCGCCCCATTCCTTCCGACGAGCGGCTTCAACCATGATGGTCACGTTCCGGGTCAACGGAAGATCCGCCACGGTGGACGTTCCCGCCGACATGCCCCTCCTGTGGGTCCTGCGCGACGAGCTGGACCTCAAGGGCACCAAGTTCGGCTGCGGGATCTCGCGCTGCGGCGCCTGCACGGTCCACGTCGACGGCAGGATGCGACGCTCCTGCATCACGCGGATCTCGACCGTGGAGGGCTCCGACGTGCGGACCATCGAGGGCCTCTCACCCGACGGCACCCACGCCCTGCAGCGGGCATGGGAGGAGCTCGACGTGCCCCAGTGCGGCTACTGCCAGGCGGGCCAGCTCATGGCGGCGGCGGCGCTCTTGGAGCGCACGCCCAACCCCACCGACGAGGACATCGACCAGGCGATGAACGGCAACCTCTGCCGCTGCGCCACCTACCTCCGCATCCGGCAGGGGATCCACCGTGCCGCCTCCCTCACCGCGGCCGACCCGCGGCAGGGCGGGCCGGCTCCGTCGTCCGGGGCGGGCGCCGAGGAGGCCTCATGAAGACGTCCGTGAAGGAGCACACGGTGGGCGATCGCCGCCACGAGGCCTCCCCCGGGGAGGCGACGACCGGTATGAGCCGGCGATCCTTCCTGCGCGTCTCGTCCCTGGCCGGCGGCGGGCTGCTGCTGTCGACCTGGATGGACCCGCTGGGCCGGGGCTCGCTGGCGGCCGCAGAGGCCGCCGCCGACTTCGTGCCGAACCACTTCATCCGCATCACGCCCGACGGCCTCGTCACGATCATCGCCCAGAACCCGGAGATCGGGCAGGGCGTCAAGACCATGCTCCCCATGATCATCGCCGACGAGCTGGACGTGGAGTGGAGCAGCGTGACGGTGGAGCAGGCGCCCCTGGACACCGACAAGTACACCGGCCAGTTCGCGGGCGGCAGCAACGCCACGCCCATGCACTGGCTGCCCATGCGCCGGGCCGGCGCGGTGGGTCGCCACCTGCTCGTCGCCGCGGCGGCCCAGGCCTGGAATGTCCCCGCGGCCCAGCTCGAGACGGGCGGCGGAAGGGTGCGCCATTCCGCCAGCGGACGGAGCCTCGGCTACGGCGAGCTGGCCGAGCGGGCCGCGACGCTGCCCGTCCCCGACCCGGAGACGATTCCGCTCAAGGATCCCTCCGACTTCCACATCATCGGCACCCCGGTGCGGAACGTCGACAACCGCAAGATCGTCACGGGCCAGCCCCTGTTCGGGATCGATTTCACGCTCCCCGGGATGCTGTATGCCGTCTACGAGAAATGCCCGGTCTTCAATGGCCGCGTGGCGAGCGCGAACCTGGACGCGGTGCGCGCCGCGCCGGGGGTACGCCACGCCTTCGTGGTCGAGGGCGTGGGCGACACGTCGACCCTGGTGGCCGGCGTGGCGATCGTCGCCGACAGCTGGTGGCTGGCCAAGGACGCCCGCAGACACCTGGACGTGACCTGGGACGAGGGCCCCGCCGCGGCACAGAGCAGCGAGGGCTTCGCGCGCCGGGCGCGCGAGCTCTCCGGTGCCCGGCCCGAGCGGATGCTCCACTCCGACGGCGACGTCGAGGCGGCCCTCTCCCGGTCGGCCCGGACGGTGGAGGCGGGCTACGACTACCCCTTCCTCTCCCACGCACCGCTGGAGCCCCAGAACTGCACGGCGCGCTGGCAGGACGGCCGCATGGAGATCTGGGCGCCGGCCCAGACGCCCGAGCGGGGCCGGTCGAACGTGGCCGAGGTGCTGGGGATCGACGAGTCCGCCGTCACCGTCAACCTTCTGCGCTGCGGCGGCGGGTTCGGCCGCCGCCTCTACAACGAGTGGATGGTTGAGGCGGCGTGGATCGCCCGCGAGGTGGGCGCGCCGGTCAAGCTGGTGTGGACGCGCGAGGACGACGTGGGCCACGACATGTACCGCCCGGCCGGCTTCCACTTCTTCCAGGGCGGCGTGGACGCGCAGGGCCGCCAGGTCGGCGCGCGACTCCCCCTGTACGCGCTCAACCGCGCGCCCGAAGGGCTCGATCAAGCGCTTGATTTCGTTCTTGCGGCTGCCGGGAAGCACCAGCAGCAGCGGCGTTCCGGTATTCCTTTGCTCTGTTTCAGCTGCATTGGGGCGTAGCTCGTCAATTTGTTCGACCAGCGGATGTCCGACATAGGTGCAAGGAGGGCCGCCCAGCTCCTGGTGCACCTTGGGTTCGAACGGCAGCAGCGCCAGCAGCCCGTACGTCAGCGAATTGACCCCATGCTCTGGCGCCAGCGCATCGCTGACCAGGCCCACGTAGACCGGCCCGCCGCCGAGCCCGATCAGGTTCAGCACGAATAGCAGCAGCGCCCCCGACACCGTCCGCTGCTGCGGCGGCGCGGCGTTCTGGATCACCGCCAGCGTGACGGGGTCGATCTGCGTCATCCCGCTCCTCCGCCGCCATTCTGGGGCGTCCGCCGAAACAAAGCCAAGTCGAGGTCGAACCACAGAGACAGCGAGGCACAGAGAGGCCGCGCATTGCGGCTGCTACGCAGCGTTCACCAAAGCGCCGCAGGCAATATTGCGCGCCTGCGGCGCGCTCTTCTCTGTGTCTC
>JAHWKH010000084.1 GCA_019347995.1 Gemmatimonadota bacterium
CGCGCTCCCGAGCGGCTCGCTGAAGACGTCGGCCCCGGGGGTCTCGACCGCGCCCATCCCCAGCTCCTCGTCGTCCACCGCGAAGGTGCGGCCTGACCCGTCCTCGAACCCGACGCGCAGCGGCTGCAAGGAGATGCGGGCGGTAGCCGCGGTGGTGGAGAGCGTGAGCTCCTCTTCGGATTCTTGCATGGAGACCTCGACGGGGTCCCAGTCCTCCCTGGCTATGGCCTCGGAGTCGTAGCGCGGCGTCCTGCCCTCGGGGAACAGCGTCAGCGCCCGCAACCTCGTGCGGCTGGCCGCCCTCACCGGCGAGGACCGCTACCGGCAGCACGCCCTCGAGACGCTCGAGCTCTTCGCCCCGGCGCTGGCACCGGGGGACGGCAACGAGGTTCCCGGCCTCCAGCTGCTGATCGACGGCACGTGGCGGCCGGCGGCCAGCGGGGAGACCTTCGAGGTGCGGTCGTCGATCGACGGCAACGTCATCGCCACCGCGGCCAAGGCCTCGGCCGACGACGTGGAGGCCGCCATCGGCGCCGCACGGCGGAACCGGGACCACTTCCGCTCCCTGCCTGCCGCCGCCCGCCTGGAGATCTGCGCCGAGGCGGCGGAGATCCTCGAGCAGCTCGTAGCGCGCCTGTCCGACGAGGCGGAAGCGGTCCACCACAGGGTACTCGACGCCGGCGTGGACGTTGAAGCCGGCGGTGATGGTATCCAGCAGGTCCTCGATGAAGGTGCCGGCGATGGCGTCTCCGCTGCCGTTGAGGAAGTGCACCGACGTGCCCAGCCCGGCGAAGGTGAGGAGGCCGTAGCGCACGTCCCACACGACGTGGGCGTCCAGCCCCAGCGCCAGGTCGCTCCAGTCGATGGTGCCCAGGTCGACGTTCGGAGGCACCCCCGGCGTCTCACGGTCGATGAGCGACGAGAGGCGGGCCTCCAGCTCGCTCACCTCCGTCGCCTCGAGGGTCGAGGACCACCAGGTGACGGTGGGCGTGAGGCGAAGGCCGGGCCCCAGGTAGCCGAGATCCATGCGCGCGCCCAGCGTCCACGTCGGCTCGATCCGGATCGGGGCCACCATGTGACCCCACTGGACCGCCACGCCACGGAATCCGAGGTTTTCGTAGTCGTAGTCCGCCAGCTCCTGGGCCGCCGCCGAAGCCGGGCCCGCCAGCACCAGGAGCAGCGCCGCGAGCCCCGCCGGCCATCGTCGCACGGACGATGTCATCCCCTTCCTCCCCCTCGTGGATGTCGGATGGGGGGCGCCCGCAGGCACCCCGGTCTGTCGTCTCAGAGAACCGAGCAGGCGTCCCGCACGGCGTCCAGCGTGGCGTCGATCTCCGCGTCCCCGTGCACCGTGGACACGAATCCCGCCTCGAAGGGAGACGGTGCCAGGAAAACGCCGCGCTCCAGGCATGCGCGATGGAAGCGCGAGAACGCGTCGATGTCGGCCTCCTTCGCCTCCTCGAAGGAGCGCACCGGCCCCTCCCGGAAGAAGACGCCGAACATGGAGCCCGAGGCCGAGCCCGATGCGGCCACGCCGGCGTCGCGGACCGCCGCCGCGATGCCCTCGGCCAGCCGGCGGGCCCTCGCCTCCAGGGCGCCGTACGGGTCGTGGGCCTCCAGCCACGCGAGCTGGGCGTTGCCCGCGGCCGTCGCCAGCGGGTTGCCGGACAGCGTGCCCGCCTGGTAGACCGGACCCGCGGGGGCCATGCGCTCCATGAGATCGCGGCGGCCCCCGAAGGCGCCCACGGGCAGGCCGGCGCCGATCACCTTCCCCAACGTGGTGAGGTCGGGCGTGACGCCGTAGCGCGCCTGCGCACCGCCCAGCGCCACCCGGAAGCCGGTCATGACCTCGTCGAAGACCAGCAGGGCGCCGTGGCGATGCGTGACGTCGCGCAGCCCCTCCAGGAATCCCGCGACCGGCTCGATGAGGCCGGCGTTGCCCACCACGGGCTCCAGGAAGACGGCGGCGATGGCGTCGCCCTTCCGCCGGAACACGTTCTCCACGGCCTCCAGGTCGTTGAAGGGCACCACCACGGTATCGGCCGCGGCGGCTTGCGGCACGCCGGGCGAGTTCGGCAGGCCCAGCGTCGCCACCCCGCTGCCCGCGGCCACCAGGAAGGGATCGGCGTGCCCGTGATAGCAGCCGGTGAACTTGACCAGCCCGTCGCGTCCGGTGGCGGCGCGCGCCAGCCGGAGGGCCGACATGGTGGCCTCCGTGCCGCTGCTCACCAGCCGCAGCATCTCGATGGAGGGCATCAGCCGCGCCACCCGCTCGGCCAGCTCCACCTCGGCGGCCGTGGGCGCGCCGTAGCTGGTGCCGCGCTCGAGCTGCCGGGCCAGCGCCTCGGTCACGGCGGGATGGGCGTGGCCCAGGATGAGGGGGCCCCACGACAGCACGTAGTCCAGGTAGCGGTTGCCGTCCGTGTCCCACAGGTACGGCCCCTCTCCCCGCTCCACGAAGAAGGGCGTGCCCCCCACGGAGCGGAACGATCGCACAGGCGAGTTCACGCCGCCGGGCATGACGTCCAGGGCCCGGGTCCACAGATCGGCTCCGACCGCCGTGCTCACGCCACCACCCTCCCCACCAGGTCGTACTCCAGCGCGTCGACGATCTCCACGTCGACCATGGCACCGGGCGCCACGCCCGCCAGCGCACCGTCGGCGAGCAGATTCGTCACGCCGTCCACCTCCGGAGCCTGGCCCTCGGTGCGGCCCTGGGCGCCATGCTCGGGGTCGTCATCGACCAGGCGGTCGACCAGCACGGTGCGGACGCGCCCCACGTGGTCCAGGTTCCTGTCGAACGAGATGCCGCGCTGCACGTCCATGAGCTCTTCCAGCCTCTCCTTGGCGAGGCTCGCCGGCACCGGGTCGGCCATGGACGCCGCCCGCGTGCCCTCCTCGGGAGAATAGGTGAAAGCCCCCACGCGGTCGAACGCCATCTCCTCGAGGAGGTCGAGGAGCTCCTGGAAGTCGTCGTCGGTCTCGCCCGGATGGCCGACGATGACGGTGGTGCGGAGGGTGAGACCGGGCACGGCGTCGCGTAGCCAGCCCACCCGCTCGCGGATCGTGGCCCTGCGCTCGGGGCGGCGCATGGCCGCCAGCATGCGGTCGCTGCCGTGCTGGAGGGGTACGTCCAGGTAGGGCACGAGCCGCGGCCCCTCGCGGCGGGTCGAGCCCTCCGCCAGGAGCTCGACGAGCTCGTGCGTGAGGCCCGACGGGTACATGTAGAACAGCCGGTACCAGTCCACGTCGGTGCCGTCCAGCAGGGCGCGCAGCAGGTCGGGCAGCAGCGGGGCCGATCGGTCCTTGCGGCGCAGGTCACGCCCGTACCACGTGGTGTCCTGGCTGACGATGTTCAGCTCCCGGACGCCCGCCTCCCCCAGGCCACGGGCCTCCCGCACCAGCTCCTCCAGCGGCGCCGAGCGGTGCAGCCCCCGCATGAGGGGGATGGCGCAGAAGGAGCAGGTGTGGTCGCAGCCCTCGCTGATCTTCAGGAAGGAGCTGTGGGGCGTCTCGCTGGAGAGGATGCGCAGCGGCCGCTCCATGAGCGGCACGGCGTCCTCCGCCGGCAGGAGGTCACGGCGACGCAGCTCGGGCACCAGCGCCTGGAGATCGGTGAGCCCCATGAAGAGGTCCACCTCGGGGATCTCCCGCTGGAGATCGTCGCGGTAGCGCTGCACCATGCAGCCCACGGCCACCACGGCGCGCACGCCGCCGCGCTCCTTGAGGGCGCAGGCCTCCAGGATGGTCCCGACCGACTGCTCCTTCGCCGCCTCGATGAAGCCGCACGTGTTCACGATGACCACGTCGGCCCCCTCCACCTCGCTGGACACGCGGGCGCCGTGGCCCACGAGGGCGGCCATCATGCGCTCCGAGTCGACGGTGTTCTTGTCGCAGCCCAGCGTGACCAGGGCGATGCGCGGCCCCGACGCGGGACCGATGGGATCGATGTCGAGGCGCACGGCCCGGGCGTCGCGGCCCACCTCGGGCCGCACCGGATCGGGGGCAACGGGGAAGACCGCGTGGGAGCGCGTCTCCGGGGCCGCCCCCAGGACGGGGAGGCTCCGGGAGACGGTCATCGGGTCACGTCCGCGCACCGCACCACGTCCACGCACACCACGTCCGCGCGCCGCACCACCCTCATCGCGCGATGACCTGGGCGCCTGCGGGAGGCGTGAACGCGAACGTGCCCCCGGCGATGGAGGGGTTCAGCCGCACCCGGTCCAGCGTCACCCTGCGCACGGCGCCGTTCTGCTCCCGGATCTCGATCCTGCGCACCAGCCGGTCGTCGACGCCGATCCACAGGTCGGCGCCCCGGTACGACGCGTCGCCCCGGGGGACCACGCTGACCCGGTGGGTCTGCGCGCCTCCCACCGATTCACGCCCCACGTACGACGCCGTGTACTTCTCCCTCGGATTCTCCAGGAACTCGCGGTGGAAGTCGAAGCTCCGGCCCGCCTGCTCCAGGGAGGAGCGAAAGACCTGCTTGGGGTTCATGCTCGGGTAGTAGATCCAGAGGTGGGTGCCGTCGGCCACCACCAGGTCGCCCTCGGGATCCTCGAAGCGCATGGAGAAGAGGTCTGGCTGCCGCTGGCACAGCACGCCGTGGCTCGTCTTCGTCTGCTTGAGCAGCGGGTTGTCCAGCGCCTGCGTGAAATCGGCGCACAGGGCCGTGGCCCCGGCGTAGCGGGCCGCGGCGGCCTCCAGCACGCCCAGGGGATCGGGTGACTGGGCGAGGGCCGGGCCGACCATGACGGCGGCGGCGGCCGCGGCGAGGGCGAAGGATCTGGTCTTCATGAGGCTTCGGATTCGTCCGGTAGGGTCGGCTGCTCGACTCTCCGTGGTACACGCCGCGGAGGGGCGCCGTTCCTGAGAGCCGCCCAGGTTCGAGCACCGCGCGCGCCGACGATCACGGCATCGGAATCGGGCAGTACGCCCGTCTTCCCGACGAGGGCACGCGCACCGAGCGCGGGCGCATGGTGCCGCCTCGTCCTTTCCTCCACAGTCCGATCATGCCATGGCTCGGTCCCGGCACGGGCTCGATCCTCATCAGACGCCGGGCGGAGAATCGCTTCGGGCAGGTGCTTCGAGCAACACGGCTGGTCCGTCGAGGACGAACGGTCATGGGATGAACGGTCCTGGAGGAGGTCACGGTGAGATCTCCTGGCGCCTCCATCGGGAGCGCATCACGGCGGAGCCGCCCGCACGATCAACCCAGGTGACGATTCCGCATCGGCAGCTTCACCGGAGACGATTGTGGACTCGCCGCCGCCACGCGATGCGTAATCCGCGGAGCCACTTCCGAGCCGGAAGCGCGTGCGGATTTCTCGTCGCTATCCGGGGTCGATCCCGATGACGGCGCCCGGGCACCCTCGGATGCGGGATTCACACCCATGAGGGACGTGGATCGACGGATCGCGGTCCTGGCCGCCCGCCAGCAGGGCGTGGTCACGCGCGCGCAGCTCCTCGAAGCCGGGCTGCGGCCGGGTGCGGTAGATCGTCGCCTGAAGGCGGGCCAACTTCGGCGGCTGCATCGGGGCGTCTACCTCGTGGGCCCGCTCATGCCCGTGCGTGCAAGGGAGATGGCCGCGGTGCTGGCCTCCGGACCGGGGGCGGTGCTGAGCCATGCGAGCGCCGCGGCGCTCTGGGAGCTGCTTCCCGCCCGTGGCGATACCGTACGAGTGGATGTCACGGTACCGGCAGGTGACCGGGGTCGCAGGCCCGGAATCACGGTCCACCGCGTGGTCGCGCTCGAGGCGGACGAGCGGGCCGAGGTGAGCGGAATCCCGATCACCACCCCCGCCCGCACGGTAGTCGACCTCGCGGGCGTGCTCGGTACCCGGGAGGTGGAGCGGGCCGTCGCGCGTGGGGAGAGGACGGGCCTTTTGAATCTCGAGGCGCTGCCATCGCTACTCTCACGATATCGGGGGCGACCCGGAATGCCCGCGCTTCGGGCGCTGCTCGGTGACGAGCGGACGCCGGCGCTGACCCGGTCGGAGGCCGAGGAGAAGTTCCTCGCGCTGATCAGGCGGGCGCGTCTCCCGGCGCCGGAGGCGAACGTCGTGGTCGAAGGCCATGAGGTCGATTTCCTGTGGCGGTCCGAAGGGATCGCGGTCGAGGTCGATGGGTTCCGCTTCCACGCGTCACGGTCCATGTTCGAGAGGGACCGCCGAAGAGACGCGCGGCTCGCGGCCCGGGGCATCAACGTCATCCGCCTGACCTGGCGCCAGATCATCGAGGAAGGCATCGCCACGGCCGTCCAGGTGGGACAATCCCTGGTGCAGGGCCGGCGCCCATGAGGGCGGATGAACCGCCTCCCGATGGCAGGTGAAGCTCCTCACAGACGGCGGAAGCGGACGTGGGCCTGCTGTCCGATCTCCGGTGGCTGGTGAGGAAGCTCGATAGCGGCGAAGGCGCCCCGCGGGCGCGGCCCCTCCTCAGGACGCCGCCGCCCGCACCTCAGGCAGGATGTCGAGCCGGACGACCGTCCACGGCTGGGGCGGTATGGCGGTCAACACGTGGAGGTACGGTCCGCCGCCGAGCACCCGGGCGCCTTGGGGAAGGGGAACGTCCTCGAGGACCTTGGTGCCCGAGCCGAGATCGTACATGTCGACGGCGTACTCCACCGTCTCGAAGGGCGGCGTGAGCCGCTCGGTCGAGACCCTGCCGTGCGAGACCACGAGCCATCGGTCCTGCACCACGTGCAGGCCGGCGATCACGGTGAAGGACGTCAGCCACTCGGCAAGAGCGCCGCCCGGCATGTCGGAAGGTCCGGTGAACGCGAACGCCCCGGCCTCGACTTCGGGCACGTCGCGCCAGGACGGAGGTGGCGAGCCCAGCTCCCCGACCAGGGCCCCGCCCGCGTCATACAGGCCGACGGGGTACAGGAAGCTGTTGCCGAGGAGGAGCGTATCTCCGGCGGAATCCGTCAGAAACCGGGCAACGCTCGCCCAGTAGGGCACCTCGTAGAGCTTCCGCGGACCCGCCTCGATCCTCCAGCGTTCGGTGCCGAGGCTCTCCTGGTAGGAATACCAGGTTCTCCCCTCCTCTCCGATGAGCCCCTGCACGACGCCGCCGCGAAATCGCTGAGCGAGCCAGGGGGCGATGAAGCCCGAAGCGAGCGGGATCGTGGTATCGGGAAGCAGATCCGGCGTGAGCACGGTCGTGCGCGGGGCCTGCAGGCTGAGAACGACCACCCGCCCACTCCGATCCCTCGCGACGGCCCTGATCCGCCGGTACTCGAACGGCGCGTCGCCGAAGCGGCCCTGCCCGGCGACGAACCGGCCGTCCCTCGCATAGAGGCGGACGCGGGGGAGGTAGCGATCCGCGATGACGATGTCGCCGTCCGCGGAGATGTCCACGGCGCCGATCTCCGCGATCGTGTCCCCGGGCACCTGTTCCAGGTGGATGGTGTCGAGCGTCGTGAACGCTTCATGGATGCTCTGGAACGAGAGGGGTGCATGCCCCGCGTCCTGTCGGGCATCGGAGCATCCCGCCGCCAGGAACAGCGAGCATAGGACCAGGCCGGGAAGCGAAGGACGGGCCACGGCATGCCTCGGGTGGAGGGAGAGAGCCCAGCTTACCTCCGCCTCGCCCGACCGATCAACCTCCGATGCCCCGGCGCAAATCGCTTTCCCCCTCTCTACACCCCGCCGCAGATCTCGTCCAGCTCGCCCATGGTGATCAGCACGTCCCTGGGCTTGGTCCCGTCCTGCGGCCCCAGCACTCCCGCCCCCTCGAGCTGGTCCATGATGCGGGCGGCCCGCCCGTAGCCGATGCGGAGCTTGCGCTGCAGGAGCGAGGTGCTGCCCTGGTCGTGGGAGAGGCACACCTCGGCGGCGGCGCGGAAGAGCTCGTCCCAGTCGCCGGCGATCTCCTCGATCCCGGAGGAGGCCTCGTCCATCTCGTGGCTGCGCACCTCGTCGAGGATGTCGGCCTCCTCTCCCGGCCGGGCGACCTCGCCATCCTTCTCCGCCTCCAGCTCGGCGCTGCGCTCCCGGTACCAGGACAGGAGCCGATCCGTGTCCGCGGTGTCGATGAAGGCGCCCTGGATGCGCACCGTGTCGCTCTTGCCCGGTGGCAGGAAGAGCATGTCGCCGTTGCCCAGGAGGGCCTCGGCGCCGTTCTGGTCGAGGATGGTGCGCGAGTCGGTCTTGGACGCGACGCGGAACCCGACCCGGGTGGGGAAGTTGGCCTTGATCAGCCCGGTGATGACGTTCACCGAGGGACGCTGCGTGGCCACGATCAGGTGGATGCCGATGGCGCGCGCCTTCTGGGCGAGCTGCGCCAGCGGCTTCTCGATCTCGCTCTGCACGGTCATCATGAGGTCGGCGAGCTCGTCCACCACCACCACGACGTAGGGCAGCACGCCGTCCTTCCACAGCCAGCGGTCCTCGTCGCCCTCCGGACCCGCCTCGCCGCTCTCCTCCGCCGACCGGGGCAGCCGCACCGTCAGGCCGTCCCGCACGCGCTTGTTGAACTCGTCCAGGGAGCGGACGCCGTTC